>JALYWP010000130.1 GCA_030852655.1 Pseudomonadota bacterium
ACGCCACCATCGCGACCAGCTTGCCGGCGAAGGTATCGTAGCCGAGCATCCTGGTCCGCTCCTCGTTCTCGCGGATGGCGACGAGCACGCGCCCGAGCGAGGAACGAACGATGGCCAGCGTGATCACAAGCACGATGGCGAAGAGGGCGAGCGCGGCCATATAGCGGGTGGTCGGGTCGGTGAGATCGAGGCGCGCGCCGCCGATCGCGATGGCACGGGCCTGCTGCTGGATGACGAGGCCTTCGTCACCGCGCGTCCAGGCGCCGAAATGGTAGATGAGCAGATAGGCGGCCTGGGCGAACATCATGGTGACGATCATGAAGGCGACGCCCTTGGTGCGCAGCGCCAGCACGCCGACGGCGAGCGCCAGCAGCGTGCCGGCGGCGAGACCGGCGAGAAAGGCTGCCGGCACGCCCCAGTCGAGGTGATACATGGTCAGCCCCGCGCCGTAGAGACCCGCGGCGAAGAACATGGCGTGGCCTAGGCTCAAGAGGCCTGCATAGCCGAACAGCAGGTTGTAGCCCATGGCGAAGACCGCGAGCACCAGCACGCGCGCCATCACGCCATGATGATATTCGGGAAGGAAGAAATTCAGCGCGAACAGCAACGCGACGACGGCGGCATGCAGGGCGATCGCTTTCCCGGAACCATCACTTGGTCTCATCGCGCCGCCGTCCCGAACAGGCCTTGCGGCCGGAACACCAGCACCATGGCGACGATCAGCGTCGCGATGATCTTGGCCAGCGTCGGCGAGAAGAACATCGAGATGATGCCGTCCGACAGGCCGATCAACAATGCCGCGACCACCGTTCCGCGCAGGCTGCCGAGGCCGCCGATGATGACGACGATGAAGGAGAGCAGCAGCGGGTCGCGTCCCATCAGGTAATGCGCCTGGCTGATCGGCACGATCAGCACGGCGGCGACCGCAGCCAGCATCGCCCCGACCGCGAAGACGCCGGCATAGACGCGGCCGACCGGGATGCCGAAGGCCTGCGCCGTCTCGCTGTCATATTGCGTAGCGCGCATCACCATGCCGACCCTGGTGCGGGTCAGCACCAGCCATGTCGCAAAAAGCAGCAGGATCGAGGCCGCGATCACCGCCAGCTTGTAGCCGGAATATCCGAACCAGGGCAAAAGGATGCGGTAGTTGAACGGCGCCTCGACCGGCCGCGCCTCCGGGCCGTAGAAGCTGAGCGCCGCCTGCTGGATGATGTAGAGCATGCCGATCGTGGCGACGATCGTGGCTTCGGGATTGTAATTCAGCCTTTTCAGCACCAACCGGTCTGCGATGAGCGCAATGGCGCCGACGATCAGCGGCGAGACGATCAGGGCGGCGACGAAACCGATCGCCGGATGCCCGCCGAAGGCCGAGGCTATCGCCCAGGCAAGCACGGCGCCAAGCATGAAGAACTCGCCATGCGCGACGTTCACCACGCGCATGACGCCGAAGACCAGCGACAGCCCCAGCGCCATCAGCGCCAGCACCGCCGAGGTGACCAGGCCTTCCAGCGTGGCCAGGAGAAGGTGCGGTCCGAAGGCCATTCAGTCTTCATCCTCAACGGGTGGCCACCGGCGAGCGGTGTGAACGACCCGCAGGATGAACACCGTCTCGCCGGTCACTTGGTAGACTATCCTGCAGCTTGGATGTGGAATTGCCTCGCGCGTTCCGGCGACAGCGCCCATTCGCCCCATGAACGGTTGCGACTCTAGATAAACCGCCACGCGCTCGATACGGCTTCGAATTTTCCTGGCCGCGGCCGGATTATCAGCCCAGATGTAGGATGCGACATCCGCAAGGTCATTCTTGGCACGGTTGGTCCATACCAATTTCACGCGGCATCCGCCCCACGGCTCTTGCGCTCCAATTCGGCAAAGAGCTTGTCCATATCCGCCACAACCTCTTCATGGCTGTGCACACGGCCTGCGACTATGTCGGCCCGAGCCTGATCGACTTTGCGCTGAAGCCATGCGACATACTCGCGGTCCTGCTGCACAAAATCCCGCATGAATTCACGCACGATCTGCGACGCCGGCCTGTCAGCGTCCTTCGCGGCCGCCATGAACGCGTCCCTCAGTTCCGGCTCGAGTTTCATGGTGAAGACTGCTTCCTTGGCCATGGCAAAACTCCTCGAAGGTACTGAAAACGTATATACGTTTTCAGTACCTTCCTTCAAGCCGAAACCTATAGCGGCTGGGTCGTGTAGTCGCCCTCGGGCTCGTAGAGCCCGTCTTCGATCGAGGTCTCGTGCACGACCTTGAGCTTGCCGCCCTCGACCTTGGAGATGTTCTGGATCCCGAAGACCTGGTGGATCTTGCCGTCGAAGGTTTTCGCTCCCTGCGGATGCTCCGGCCCTTCGGCGAATTCGGTCAGCGCCTCCGTCGCCTCGACCAGCTTGGCGCGATCCTCCGGCCCCTTGTAGTCGGCATCCTCCATCGCCTTCTTGATGACATAGAGCGTCTCCCAGCAGCCGAACATATGGGCGGCCGTCGAGACGTCCTTGGCGTCATCCACCGACGCGCCGTTGTCATCGATGCCGACCGCCGCGCGGTAGGCCTTCTGTGCCCCGGAATCGTCAGCCTGCGCATAGCGCGGCGAGCCTTCCCAGAAATGGCTGCCGTCGAGAAATTCGAGGCCTGGGCTGTTGATGTCGACCGCCTCCAGGCTGTCGATGAAGCCGAAGAGCTGCGGCCTGTTCGAGCCGTAGAACTCGCCGAGTTCCTTGACGAAGGTGAGCACCGCCGGCCCGACCATGACGTGGTAGATCACTTCCGTATCGGCCGGGATCTGCGGGAAGTACTTCGTGAAGCTGCTTTCCGTCGGCGGGATGGCGATCTGCGCCACCACGTCGGCGCCCTGCGCCTTCAGCGCCGGCGGTAGGTAGTCGCGATGGTCGTAGCCGAAGGCGAAATCGGGGAATATCTGGCAGACCTTCTTGCCGGCATTGGCCGCGATCCATGGCGCCATCGCCTGGATCTGGCTCTTCACGTCGGTAATGCCCGGCTGGAAGACGTAACGGTTGAGCTTGGTCGAGGCGACGTGATGGCCTTCGCTCACCACGAAATAGGGCAGCTTCGCCTCGCCCGCCGCAGGCGCCGAGCCGATGACGACGTGGCTAAACAGCGTACCGTAGGCGACGTCGACCTTGTGTTGGGTGGCGAACTTGCCGACCACCTCGGCGCCGCGGCCGGGGTCGGTGCCGTCGTCCTCGACGATCACCTCGACCGGCCGTCCGGTGATGCCGCCGGCGTCGTTGATCGCCTTGATCGCGGCGTTCGTCGTCTTCTCGTACCAGCGGCCGTAGGCGGCGCCGATACCGGTCCGGTGCGCCTGGAAGCCAATCTTGATCGGCGCCGACGACTGCGCCTGCGCATAGCGCACGAAGCCCGGCCCCGCTATGATGCCGGCGGCTGTCGCGCCGAGCCCCTTCAGCGTGCCGCGGCGTGAAATCTTCCTGCCTTTGATGAAGTTGACATCGCGATTGTCGGTCATGCGGGTTCCCCTGTTCTGCAGTCCATCGACTTTGGAAAGCCGCCGTCCGCCTGCCCGTGGCGGTGGCGAAAATCGTTTGTACAAAAACTAAATCATCAATCCCGAAAGCTGGCAACAGGATTGCCGCAGCGGCATGTCAGGCTGCCGTCGGCGTCGACAGCAGCCACAGCCCGAACACGGTGTAGGCGATCATCAGCACGGTAAGCGGCAACTGGCTGAGCGTGGCTGCGCGCGGCGTCCCGTGCATGCGAAACGCCAGCAGGTGCGCCGCCAGAACGGCGACCACATGGCCGGCGACGATCGCCGTAGCCTGCGCGTTCCAGACCACCCATGCCGCATCCGACCCCGCCGCTATTCCCGCGCTCACCGGCAAATGGGCCGTGCCAAACAGGTTCCAGCCCATCGAGAAGGGATCGGAGATCGCCACCAGCGCGTATTGCCCGTTGACAAGCAGTGCGGTGAGA
>JALYWP010000136.1 GCA_030852655.1 Pseudomonadota bacterium
GCTCGCGGCTTGCCGGCAAACGATGGCTTGCCGTTGCCCGGGCGGCGTGGCCCACCCGGCTTGCCGCCGCCTTTGCGCTGGAATTTCTTGTCGTCCTGGTCCATGTGGCCTTTGCCTCTTTGCGCGCGTAGATAACAGGATCGTTTCGGGCTTGCGAGGAAATAGAGTTGAATCCCGGCCGCACCGATTTCATGGGCGCTGCCCTCGCCGAGGCGCTCGGACGCCAGTCTGGCCGAGGCTTCTCGGATCACCAGCATCTCGGCATGCGCGGTCGGGTCCGAGAGTTCGCGGGTCCGGTTGCCGGCGCTGGCGACGATCTCGCCGGCGCGGACGAGGACGGCGCCGATCGGCACCTCGCCGCGCGAAGCGGCGGCCTCGGCTTCGGCCAGGGCTGCGTCCATGAAATCGGTGCGGCCGGGATTCAACGCTATTTCCTCGCAAGCCCGAAACGATCCTGTTATCTACGCGCGCAAAGAGGCAAAGGCCACATGGACGACGAACGAAAGAAATTTCCCCGCAAGCCCGGCGGCAAGCGAGCGGGAAAGCCTGGCGGCAAGTCGGGTGGACCCGGACGCCCCGGCGGCAAGCCTGCCTTTGCAGGTAAGCCGCGCGCAACAGGCAAGAAGCCCTACGCCAAGCGCGCGCCGGAAGCGGCGACCTCGGCCGGCGAGCGGCCGAAGCGTGACTTCAGCCGCGACGACCGGCCGAGAGGCGAGGGTGCGGAGCGCAATGCCGGTGCGCCAAAACCGTTCCGCAAGGGTCCGCCGCGCGGCGACAGGCCCCAACGCGATGGCGGCGAGGGACGCAAGCCTTTCGTCAAGGGCGCCGAAGGTGACCGCAAGCCGTATGTGCGCAGAGAAGATGCGGCAGGTGAAGGGCCAAGGCGCGACTTCGAGCGCAAGGAGCGCATCGGCGATGCAGAGCGGGAGCCGAAACGCGAATTCACGCCGCGTCCGCAGGGCGGCGGCGAGAGATTTCAGCGCCGCGAGCGTCCTGCGGGTGATGGTCCTGCCGGCAGGGAAGGCATGCGCTCCTTCGGAACAAAGCGCCACGATACCCAGGACGGAGGCCAGCGGCGTTCCTATGGCATGAAGAGCCATGATGGCGGCGACCGCAAGCCGCTCAGGAAAAGGGCCGACGCGGTCGAGGAAGCGCCTGGCGAGCGCATCGCCAAGAGGCTTGCTCGTGCAGGTATCGCTTCGCGGCGCGATGCCGAGGAATTGATCGCGGCGGGGCGGGTCAGGGTCAACGGCCGCAAGCTCGACTCGCCCGCACTCAACGTCATGCCGGAAGACACGATCGAGGTGGATGGCACGGCGATACCGGCGATCGAGCGCACACGGCTGTTCCTGTTCCACAAGCCGGCCGGCGTTGTGACGACCAATCGCGATCCGGAAGGACGAAGGACGGTATTCGACGTGCTGCCCGCGGACCTGCCGCGGTTGATGACCATCGGCCGGCTCGACATCAACACCGAGGGCCTGCTTCTCCTGACCAATGACGGCGGGCTTTCGCGCGTCCTGGAACTTCCGGCGACGGGATGGCTGCGGCGTTACCGCGTGCGGGTGCATGGCAAGGTCGAGGAGAAGGCACTTGCTGGCCTCAAGGACGGCATTGCGGTCGACGGCGTGTTCTACGGTGCGGTCGAGGCGTCGCTCGACCGCGAGCAGGGCAGCAACGCCTGGCTGACGATAGGGCTTCGCGAAGGCAAGAACCGCGAGGTGAGGAACATCCTCGGTGCGCTAGGCCTGGAAGTGTCGCGGCTGATCCGCATCTCCTACGGACCGTTCCAGCTCAGCGACCTGCCGGAAGGCCATGTGCTGGAGATAAAGGGACGGATGCTGCGTGATCAGCTCGGCGAGCGGCTGATCGAGGAGGCGGGCGCCAATTTCGAGGCACCGGTGGTGAACCAGTTCTCCAACCAGCCGGTGAAACGCGCGCCGGAGCCGAAGCAGGAATTCGCCGAGCGGCCCAAGATCGTGCGCGACGGCGAACGCGGCAGGATCGGTGAGGGCGGGCTGATCAAGAAACGCCAGCGCCGCGAGAACACACGTGACGAAGCACTCGGCAAATTGTCGACGTCGAGGCTGGACCGGCCAAAATTCGAGCGCGGTGAAAGATCGGAGCGCTCCGGCAAATTTGGCGACAGGCCAGACCGTTTCGCGACGTTCGCGGACAAGTCCGGGCCAAGGCCGCCGCGCGCGGGAAAGAAGCCGGAGCGCGAGCAGCGGCCGATCGAGCCGCCCGGCCAGCGCAAGGCGAATGTCTGGATGGCTCCGGGCGCACGGCCCATAGGTGCTGGCAGGGCGGCTGCGGAAAAGGCCGAGGTCGAGGCCAGGCGAGCCGCCAAGAAGGCATATGGCAAGCCCGGTGGAAAGCCAGCGTTCGGCAAGCCGCGCGGCGACAGGCCGCGTGGTGACCAGCCGCATGGTGAGAGGCAACGGAGCGATAGCCCGCGTGGCGAAAGGCCGGGTGGCGGAAAAGGCGGGCCGCGGGGAAGAGATGCGGATCGTCGGCGGTGAGTTTCGCGGCAGGCCGCTGGCCACGCCGCGCAGCCATTCGATCCGCCCGACCACCGACCGCACCCGCGAGGCGCTGTTCAACGTGCTCGCGCATCGCTTCCCTGACAGGCTCGAAGGCGCGCGCGTGCTCGACCTGTTCGCCGGTACGGGCGCGCTTGGGCTGGAGGCGCTGTCGCGAGGCGCGGCGCACTGCCTGTTCATCGAGGAATCGGCAGAGGGGCGCGGCCTGATACGCACCAATGTCGAGGCTTTCGGCCTGCAGGGCCGCACCAAGATATTCCGACGCGATGCGACGGGACTTGGAGACGCAGGAACGATCCCGCCATTCGGCCTGGTCTTCGCCGACCCGCCCTACGGCAAGGGGCTCGGCGAGACGGCGCTGCGTTCGGCGCTCCGGGGCGGTTGGCTGCTGCCCGGCGCGCTTTGCGTGGTCGAGGAGGCGGCGTCGGCGGCGTTTGTTCCGGGCGACGGATTTTCCGTCCTCGACGAACGCGACTATGGCGATACCGTGATCCGCTTCATCGAGGTGACTGGTCCACGCTGAACCAGATCGCCGCTCTGAATTCGGCCCCTTTTGGCGGTTAGATGACCAACAATTAACTTACGACCGGTGTTCGCCCACTGTAGTCTGGGCGGAGATCACTGGAGCAGATATGGCATCGAAAACCGAATTGGGCCGCCGACTGCGGAGTGCGGCGCTCGCGCTGCTTATTTCGGCCGGCCCAGCTGCGGCTGCTGCTGCGGCCGTCGACAGGACTCCGGCCGAAAACCGGGTCTCCAACTTCCTGCTCGACAACGGCATGGAAGTCGTCGTGATACCCGACCGGCGCGCGCCGATCGTCACCCATATGGTCTGGTACAAGGTCGGCAGCGCGGACGAACTGCCCGGCAAGTCCGGCATCGCGCATTTCTTCGAACATCTGATGTTCAAGGGCACGGCCGATCACAAGGCCGGCGAGTTCGGCGCGAAGATCGCGGAGATCGGCGGCAGCGAGAACGCCTTTACCTCGGACGACTACACCGCCTATTTCCAGACGGTCACGCCCGAGGCGCTCGAGACCATGATGGAATATGAGGCCGACCGGATGCGCGGCCTGATCCTCACCGACGCGGTGATCGGGCCGGAACGCGACGTGGTGCTGGAGGAGCGCCGGTCGCGCGTCGAGAACAATCCCGAAGCACTCCTGGCGGAAGAAGTCGCCGCGACCCTTTACCAGAACCATCCGTACGGCATCCCGGTGATCGGCTGGATGCATGAGATGGAGAAGCTGAATCGCACAGACGCGGTGGCCTTCTATGACCGCTATTACGCCCCGAACAACGCGATTCTGGTCGTTGCCGGCGATGTCGACGCGAAGGAGGTTCGGGAGCTTGCGGAAAAGACCTACGGCAAGGTTCCCCGCGGGCCTGACCTGCCGCCGCGGGTCCGGCCGCAAGAACCGGAGCAGAACACGGCGCGCACCGTGACGCTGACCGATCCGCGTGTCTCCGTGCCGAGCTTTTCGCGGTCGTGGCTGACGCCCTCCTACAACTCCGCCGAGCCGGGTGAGGCCGAGGCACTCGACCTGCTCGCGGAGATACTTGGCGGCGGCACGCGCAGCCGCATCTACCAGGCGCTGGTGGTGAAAACGGGCATCGCAGCGTCGGCCGGTTCCTACTATGACGGTTCGAAGCTCGACGATTCCGCCTTCACCGTCTATGGCGCGCCGCGCGGCACCGCCGAACTCGACGAGGTGCAGGCCGCCATCGATGCCGAGATCGCCGGCATCGTCAAGGATGGCGTGACCGAGAAGGAACTGGAGAGCGCGAGGAACCGTCTCTTGCGCTCCATGATCTTTGCGCGCGACAACCAGGCGTCGATGGCCAACCTCTACGGATCGACGCTGGCGACAGGCAGCACGGTGGAGGACATCCAGGAATGGCCCGATCGCATCAAGAAGGTGACGACCGCCGATATCCAGAAGGCCGCTGCGAAATACCTGGCCGGCGACCATTCCGTGACCGGTTTCCTGCTGCCCTCCGACCCGGTGCAGAACTGACATGAGCATGATGACGCAACTTCTTGTGAAGACTCGGGCTTTCGCCGCCGGGCTGGCCATCGCTTCCACCATCGTGCTGGCCGGTTGGCCGGCGCATGCTGAGGTCGCGATCCAGGAGGTGACGAGCGAAAAGGGCGTCACCGCCTGGCTGGTCGAGGACTATTCGGTGCCGATCGTAACGATCCGCTTTTCGTTCAAGGGCGGCAGTACGCAGGATCCGGCCGGCAAGGAGGGACTGGCCGAACTGATGAGCGCACTGTTCGACGAGGGGGCGGGTGAGTTCGATTCCGATACGTTCCAGACGAAGCTCGACGATGCGGGTGCCGAGATGCGCTTCGGCGCGGGACGCGACACGATCTTCGGCTCGATGCGCATGCTTGCAGAAAAGAAGGACGAGGCGTTCGCCCTGCTGAGGCTCGCGGTCGAGCAGCCGCGCTTCGACGCCGCCCCGATAGACCGTATCCGCGCGCAGATGGTGGCAGGCATCGTCGCCAATCAACGCGATCCCAAGACGGCGGCGCAGGTCAAATGGGCGGAAGCGCTCTATGGCGCCCATCCATATTCGCGGCCGGACGAAGGCACGGAGAAATCGCTCGCGGCGATCACCGCGGACGATTTGCGTGCTTTCCACGCAAACGTGTTCGCCCGCGACAATCTCAGCGTGGCGATCGTCGGAGCCATAGACGCCGAAACGGTCGAGCGGGAACTCGACCGGCTGTTCGGCGGCCTGCCAGAAAAATCCGATCTGCGGCCTGTCGGGAAAGTGGACCCGAAGCTCGGGCAGGAAGTGCGGGTGGACTACGACCTGCCGCAGACTTCATTGCAGCTCGCCTATCCCGGCGTGTCCCGCGACGCGCCCGACTTTTTCGCGGCCTACCTGATGAACCACATATTGGGAGGCGGCACCTTCACGTCGCGCCTGTTCGACGAGGTGCGCGAAAAGCGCGGTCTGGCCTACGGCGTAGATTCATCGCTCGTCACACGCGAATATTCGTCCGGGCTCGTGATCGGTACGGCGACACGCTCGGACCGCGCGGCCGAAACGCTTGCAGTCATCCGCGATACGGTGCGGCGGATGGCTGAAGAGGGGCCGTCCGCGGCCGAACTCGCGGCCGCCAAGAAGTACGTCATCGGCTCCTATGCGCTGAACAATCTCGATTCCTCCAACGCGATCGCAGCGACGCTGCTTTCGCTGCAGGAACAGCGGCTCGGCATCGACTATATGGACAGGCGCATCGCGCTCATCGAGGCCGTCACGCTCGATCAGGTGAAAGAGGTGGCGGCCAAGCTTCTGACGGCCGAGCCGTCGGTTCTAGTTATCGGACCGCCCTTCGGGCAGGAAAGCAAGGGGTGACGGCGGGAGCCGGCCGGCCGGGCGATCCCACGATCGCCATTGCCTTCGGCGGCGGCGGTGCGCGCGGCCTGGCCCATATCCACGTCATCGAGGCGCTGGACGAGCTTGGGATCAGACCGGTGGCCATCGCCGGATCGTCGATCGGAGCGATCATGGGAGCCGGCGTCGCCGCCGGCATGACGGGCCAGGACATCGAGCACCATGCCCGCTCGATATTGTCGCGTCGCGCCGAGGTGTTCGGCCGCATGTGGAGCGCGCGTCCGATCAGCGGACTGCGCGTCGCCCAGTTCAGCATAGAGCGCGTCCTGCACGCCTTCCTGCCGCACCATATCCCGAAAGATTTCAGCGAACTCGCCATCCCGCTGCAAGTGACGGGAACGGACTATTTCGGGCATCACGTGAAGGTGTTCTCCGAAGGCGACCTGCATTCTGCGCTGGCCGCCTCCGCTGCGATACCGGCGGTGTTCGCGCCGGTCACGCTCGATGGCCGCACCTATATCGACGGCGGCATCTACAACCCGGTGCCGTTCGACCTGCTTCGCGGCAAGGCGGACATCGTCATCGCCGTCGATGTCGTCGGGGCGCCGCAGGAAGCCGACGGCCGGAAGCCGACCTCGATCGACCTGATGTTCGGCGCCACGCAGCTCATGATGCAGTCGATCATCGCTCACAAGATGGAGCAATGCCCGCCGGATATCCTGCTGCGCCCGCCGGTGTCGAAGTACCGGGTGCTCGACTTCCTGAAGATCGATGCGTTGATGGCCGAAACCGCATCGATCAAGGACGAACTGAAGCGCTCGGTGGAAGCGGCGGTCAAGGCCAAGGCTGCCGCCTGACCCGACGATGAGCGATGAGGCGCGCAACATCGCAGCCATTGCAGAAGCCAACCATTGCAGAAGATTGGCTGGAACAATAGATGGTGGCTTATTGCACGCCAATTGTGATGAGAAATCAGGACAGACGATGAACGATGCATCCGACGCCGCGCGATTGACAGACCGGGTCGCGGCGCTTGTCGAGGCCGCGAAAAAGGCTGGAGCGGACGCCGCCGACGCGGTAGCGGTGCGGGGGCGCTCGACCAGCGTTTCGGTCAGGCTGGGCAAGGTGGAGAGCACGAATTCATCGGAAGGCGACGACATGTCGCTCCGGGTATTCGTGGGGAAACGGGTGGCCAGCGTTTCGGCGACCGCTTCTTCCGACCCCGCCACTCTCGCGGAACGCGCTGTTGCCATGGCGAAAGTATCGCCGGAAGACCCTTATCAGGGGCTGGCCGATGCCGAACTTCTGGCGACGACGGTACGCGACCTCGATCTCCACGACCCGACGGTGGTTTCGGCCGATGAGTTGAGGGAAGCGGCGCGGGCCGCGGAGGAAGCGGCGCTTGCGGTGCCGGGCGTGACGAATTCGGGCGGCAGCGGCGCCAGTGCGGGGCTCGGCGGGCTGGTGCTGGCGACCTCGCAAGGGTTCGTCGGCCACTATCTCAGCTCGCGTTTCGGCCGTTCGGCGAGCGTGATAGCCGGGCAGGGCACCGGCATGGAGCGCGACTACGAATATTCGTCGCGGCTGCATTTCGCCGACCTCGATTCCGCAGCGGAAATCGGGCGCAAGGCCGGCGAGCGCGCGGTGCGCAGGCTGAACCCGCGCAAGGCAAGGACCGGCCCGGTCGACGTCATATTCGATCCGCGCGTGGCGCGCGGCATTGCCGGCCATCTGGCAGGGGCGATCAACGGCGCCTCGGTGGCGCGCAAGACCAGCTTCCTGCGCGACAGGATGGGCAAGCAGGTCGCGGCCGCGGCCATCACCGTGACCGACGAGCCGATGCGCGTGCGCGGCCAGGCATCGCGGCCGTTCGACGGCGAGGGTGTCGCCGGGGAAAAACTGCTGATGGTGGAAAAGGGCGTGCTGAACCACTGGTTCCTGTCGACCTCGGCGGCGCGCGAACTCGGTCTCAGGACCAATGGCCGCGGTGCGCGATCCGGATCGTCCGTATCGCCATCCTCGACCAACCTCGCCATCGAGGCTGGCGAAAAATCCCCGGAAGAAATGATCAGGTCGCTGAAGACGGGATTCTACGTCACCGAAGTCTTCGGGCAGGGCGTCGACATGATCACCGGCGAATACAGCCGCGGCGCGTCGGGCCTGTGGATCGAGAATGGAGAACTGGCCTATCCGGTCGCTGAGGTGACGATCGCTTCGAACCTGAAGGACATGTTCCTGCGGATGGCACCGGCCAATGACCTCGACCGCAACTATGCCACGGCAAGCCCAACATTGCTGATCGAAGGGATGACCCTTGCCGGCAGTTGACCAATCGAGCGAAATCGACCTGGCGAGCGACCTTGCGCTGTTGCTGGACTCGGCCAGGGAAGCCGGGCAGATCGCCCTGCGCTACTTCAGGCAAAGCCCGGAAGTGTGGCTGAAGGGCGGCACGTCGCCGGTGAGCGAGGCCGACTATGCCGCCGACAGTTTCCTCAACCGGACCCTGCTTGCCGCCCGGCCGGACTATGGCTGGCTCTCCGAGGAGGCGACCGACAATGCCGCCAGACTGTCGGCGAAGCGTACCTTCGTGGTCGACCCGATCGACGGCACCCGCGGCTTTCTGGAAGGCCGGTCGCAATGGTGCGTTTCGATCGCCGTGGTCGAGCAGGGCAGACCGATCGCCGGCGTGCTGGAATGCCCGGCCAGGAAGGAGACTTATTCGGCAGCGCTCGGCGCCGGCGCCTTCAAGAACGGAAAAAGATTGACGCTGGACGAAGCGCGGCCGGCGGCGCTGGTCGGCGGCCCGGCGGACATGGTCAATGCGCTGCCCGACGATACGCGTCGCCGCGTGAAGCGAGCGGAATATATCCCCTCGCTCGCGTACCGGCTGGCGATGGTGGCGGACGGAACGCTGGATGCAAGCTTCGTCAGGCCGAACTCGCATGACTGGGATCTCGCCGGCGCCGATCTGATCCTGCGCGAGGCAGGCGGCGACCTGCTGAATGAATACGGCAAGGCGCCGACCTATGCCGGCCGCGAAATCCGGCACGGCGCCCTGGTTGCCGGTAGCGGCGAGTTTCTGGCGGTCATGGCCCGGATCATCCGGACCGATGGTTGACGAAAGCCGAAAATGGTTTGAAAGCGCCGCGTTTTCAGCTACTGCGGCACAATGTCCGGCTGCACCCGCGAAG
Organism: Pseudomonadota bacterium; assembly: GCA_030852655.1. GTDB lineage: Bacteria > Pseudomonadota > Alphaproteobacteria > Rhizobiales > Rhizobiaceae > Mesorhizobium_K. The sequence continues at coordinate 9,086 of JALYWP010000136.1, forward strand.
CCGTGTGTCGTGCCGGATCTGCTCACTGTCGCCGCTTAAATATCGATTCCGATTTTCGGGCCGATGCGTTAGACAGGCGCGAAACAGCAAACAAGGTCTCAAAAAATGTCTGGCGACGGCGGAAAGCAGCTTTTGCATCTGGTTTTCGGGGGCGAGTTGAAGACGCTCGGCAGCACGGAATTCCGCGATCTCGATGCACTCGACATCGTTGGCATCTACCCGAACTACCGCGCAGCCCAGACGGCGTGGAAAGCGAAGGCCCAGGCCAGCGTCGACAACGCCCATATGCGCTATTTCGTCGTCCATCTGCACCGGTTGCTCGAACCGGAGACCAAGGATTCCGGAAAGACCTGAATGGACGACCAGACCGCAGCGCAGCCGGTGGTCCGGCGTGCCGCCAAGAAAAATGCCGTAAAACGGCCGAAGGCGCTCTGGAGGAAGATCCGCGAGCCGCTCGCCGAGTCACGGCTGGCGAAGGGGCTTCTTACCTCGCTGTTCGCGCAGGCCCTGCGCTTCGTCAAGGCGACCAATCGGCCGGTCGAGGGATCCTTCGTGGCGGATGTCTCGTATGAAGCCGTGGAGCCCGGGATCATCGCGCTTTGGCACGGCCAGCACCTGCTCGCCCCAGTCCTTTATCCGAGCAAACGCAAGCTGGTCGCGATGGTGTCGCGCAGCGCGGATGCGGAGCTGAACGCCATGGTGGTCGAGAAGTTCGGCATCGAGGCCGTGCGCGGCTCCGGCGGACGCGACCATGCCCGCCATCTCGACAAGGGTGGCGCCAAGGCCCTGGTCGCCCTGAAAAAGGCGCTAGATGCCGGCAAGAACGTCGCCATGATCGCCGATATACCGCATGGAAAGCCGCGCGAGGCCGGGCTGGGCATTATCCTTCTCGCTCGCCTTTCAGGCCGGCCCATCATCAGCGTGGCGATCGCGACCAGCCGCCGCAAGGTGCTGGAGCGGACATGGGACAAGACCACGATCGGCCTGCCTTTCGGCCGCAGCGCCGTGATCGTCGGCGAGCCGATCCATGTTGCCAAGAACGCCGACGACGCGGAAATGGAGCACAAGCGACAGCAACTCACGGACACGCTGAACGCGGCGACGGCCAAGGCCCATGCACTCGTCGATGGTGTGCGATGAGCGAGAAGTGGGCGCGTACCCTGCTGGCGGCATACCGGCTCGCGGGCGCGGCTGCCTCTCCGCTGGTCGGCCCCTACGTTGCCTGGCGCGTGACCAAGGGCAAGGAAGACCCGAACCGGCGGTATGAACGTTCCGGCTATGCCGGCAGGCCCCGGCCGGAGGGGCCCTTGATCTGGGCGCATGCGGCAAGCGTCGGCGAAACGATCGCCATCGTGCCCCTCATCGAGAGTATCCTCGCCCTCGGCGTCAATGTGGTGCTCACCACCGGAACGGTGACGTCAGCGCAGGTGGCTGACGAACGTCTGGGAGACCGCATAATCCACCAGTTTGTCCCCCTCGACCTCAGGCCGGCGATCTCGCGCTTCCTGAACCATTGGCAGCCGGACCTGGCAATCATCGCCGAATCCGAGATCTGGCCGATGATGATCATGGAACTGGGGAGACGGCGCATCCCGCAGGTGCTGGTCAACGGACGCCTTTCCGACCGCTCCTTCGCATCCTGGAAGAAACGACCCTACATTGCCGAGGCGTTGCTGGAGAATCTTTCTCACGTGGTCGCGCAGTCGCAAACGGACGCCGAGCGCTTCGAGGCGCTTGGCGCACGGCCGGTCACGGTGTCGGGCAACCTCAAGGTGGATACCAACCCGCCGCCCGTCGATGAGCGTATGTTGCACTCGATGGTGCGGCAGCTCAGCCTTCGCCCGACCTGGGCGGCAGTCTCGACGCATGACGGCGAGGAGCGGATGGCGGCCGAAATCCACGCCATGCTGCGCTCGCGCCATCCGGGGCTGCTCACCATCATCGTGCCGCGCCATCCGGAGCGGGCGCCGGAACTGGCGGCCGAATTTGCGGCGATGGGACTGAAGGTCGTGATGCGCAGTTCGGGCGAACGCATCCGCTCCGACACCGACATCCTGCTCGGCGACACGATCGGCGAGATGGGGCTCTATCTCAGACTGACCGAGATCGCCTTCGTCGGCCGTTCGCTGACATCGGCGGGCGGCCAGAACCCGCTCGAGCCCGCAATGCTGGAAACTGCCGTGCTTGCGGGCCGCAACGTGCAGAATTTCCGCGAGGCCTATCAGCGGCTGATCGATAGCGGCGCGGCGCGGCTGGTCGCCGATCGCGACATGCTGGCCGGCGCGGTCAATTTCCTGCTGATCAACGATGGCCCGCGCCGCAAGATGATGGCGGCGGGGGCGGCGACCGTGGAGGAGATGCGCGGCGCGCTGGCGAAGACGCTGAGGGCGCTCGAGCCGTTCATTCACCCGTTGATTGTCAAGGCGCGGCTGAAAGGCACGCGCTGACATGGCGAGCGAAGCGCCTCCGTTCTGGTGGAACAAGCCCGACTGGCGCGCTTATGGGCTTTACCCGCTGTCGCGCATCTACAGCTTCGTCGCGACGAGGCGGATGATAAATGCTCGGCGCGAAAAGCTAGACGTGCCGGTGCTTTGCGTCGGCAATTTCACCGTCGGCGGCACCGGCAAGACGCCGGTGGCGATTGCACTCGCCAAGCAGGCGAAAAAGATGCACCTGACGCCGGGCTTCCTGTCGCGCGGCTATGGCGGCAGCATCGGCGAGCCGCACGTCGTCGACCGCAAGCGTGACAGCGCCAGGCAGGTCGGCGACGAACCGCTGCTGCTGTCGGACCATGCGGTCACGGCGACGACGCCGAACCGCATTGCCGGGGCCAAGCTCCTGATGCAGCGCGGCTGCGACCTTCTGATCATGGACGACGGCTTCCAGAGCGCGCAGATCCACATGGACTACGCGCTGGTGGTGGTCGACGGGCGCTACGGCATCGGCAACGGCCATGTACTGCCGGGCGGACCGCTGCGGGCCAGGCTCATCGACCAGGTGCGGTTCGCGACCGGCATTGTGCGGATGGGCGAGGATAAGGCCGGGGAGGCGGTGGTCAGGCAGGCGGCCCGCGCCGGCCGCCCGGTCTTCGAAGCCTGGATGAGGACGCGCGGCGCCGACAAATTCGCCTACCGGCGGTTCCTGGCCTTTGCCGGCATAGGCCATCCGGACAAGTTCTTCGACACGGTCGCCAATGCGGGCGGCGACGTCGTCATGTCGCGTTCCTTCCCCGATCATCATTTCTATTCGAACGACGAGTTGCGGGAACTGGTGCACACGGCCGAGACGGCGGAACTGGAACTGATCACCACGGCAAAGGATTTCTCCAGGCTGCGCAACGGCATCGCGCCGCAGGAATTGCTCGAAAAGATCAACGTGCTCGAAGTCGACGCGGTGTTCGAGAACGCGCTCGCAACCAGGCGCATCATCGAGGAAACGCTGGCTGCGTGGCGCGAGCGGCGGCTGAAGACGCCCTGACGAAGCGGTCAGGCCAGCCTGCGGGCGAGGCCGGGATTGACCTCCATCTCGCGCTTCAGCGAGACGGCGGCGCTGACATAGGCCTCCTGGCGCGCGACGCTCCAGTATTTCAGCTCGTCGAGCGGTATGGATTCGCCTGTCACCGCGCAGCGCACGAAAGCACCGGGGCTCGTCACCTGAAAATCGCCATCGAGATAGCGGATGCGGGCTTCCCTGGCGCCGGGACCCTCGAAACGGTTCATCATCGCCTTCTTCCGCCACAAATCCCCAAAGAGGTCAAGCGGCTGGATGCGCTCACATCAGGAGAGGGCCGGTTCCGGTGCGGCAGTCATGCAGCCGGAACGGCTGATCAAGGCGGCTTTGCGAGATGTTCAGCGGCGGCCGAACAGGCGCTCGATGTCGGCCAGCTTGAGCTCGATATAGGTCGGGCGGCCATGATTGCAGGTGCCGGAGCCCGGGGTCGCCTCCATCTGACGCAGCAGCGCGTTCATCTCTTCCGGCTTCATCAGCCGGCCGGAGCGCACGGAACCGTGGCAGGCCATGGTCGAGGCGATGCGGTCCAGCCGCTCCTTCAGCGTGTCGACCGTATCGTTGTCGGCGATTTCGTCCGCGAGGTCGCGGATGAGTTGGCCGACATTCGTCTCGCCGAGCATGGAGGGCGTCTCGCGCACCGCGACGGCGCCCGGGCCGAAGCGTTCGATGCCGAGCCCGAAGCGGGACAGCGTTTCCGCATGAGAGGCGAGACGCTCGGCATCCTCCTCCGGCAGGTCGACGATCTCGGGCAAGAGCAGCATCTGCGCCGGCATCGGCCGAGAGTGCATCGCCTGCTTGAGCGCCTCGTAGACGAGGCGTTCATGGGCGGCGTGCTGGTCGACGATGACGAGCGAATCCCGGGTCTGTGCGACGATGTAGTTCTCGTGCACCTGCGCGCGGGCAGCCCCCAATTCGGCGCCGAGCAGCGTCTCGTCCGGCATTCCCGTTCCGGCCCGCGCATCGGCGCTGGCGCCGGCATCGAAAACGGCCTGGACGGCTTCGCCGAACCCCCTGTTTTCGTCAAAACCTGCGTCGAGCGGCCGGTAAGGCGAGCGAAAAACATCGAAGCCGGCGGAGGAGGAGGCGCGAAAAGCGGGATCGTAGGCACGATGGCCGTTGGCGGGGCCGGCATGACCATAGGCTGTCGTGCCCGGCCGAAAAGCGCCCATCATGCCGGCAGCTCCCGTCGTGGCGGGGCGGATCCCTGCCGCCGCAAGCGCCTGCCTGACGGCGCCGACGATCAGCCCGCGCACGAGGCCTGGGTCGCGGAAGCGCACATCGGCCTTGGCAGGATGCACGTTCACATCGACCAGTGCCGGGTCGAGCCTCAGGAAGAGCACGCTGACGGCATGGCGGTCGCGCGGCAGCACGTCGGCGAAAGCGCCGCGGATGGCACCCGATATCAGCTTGTCGCGTACCGGCCGGCCGTTCACGTAGGCATATTGCTGCAACGCATTGGCGCGAGTGTAGGAGGGGATGGAGACGTGGCCGGCGAGCGCCACGCCCTCGCGAACGGCGTCGACGGGAAGCGAATTGTCGGGGAAGTCGGCGCCCATGACCTGGGCGATGCGGCGCAGGCTTCCCTCGGCGGTGTCGTCAGTCGCCGGCAGATCGAGAGTCGAACGATCTGTGCCGGAGAGCGTGAAACGGACGGACGGGAAGGCGATGGCGATGCGCTTCACGACATCGGTGATCGCCGAGGTTTCGGCGCGTTCGCCCTTCATGAATTTCAGGCGTGCGGGCGTTGCGAAGAAGAGGTCCCGCACCTCGACCGACGTGCCACGATTGGCCGCCGCCGGCCGCACAGCCGAAACATGGCCGCCTTCGACGGAGATTTCCGCCGCGGCGTCTGAGCCGGCCGTGCGCGAGCGGATCGAAAGGCGCGCCACCGAGCCGATCGAGGGCAGGGCCTCGCCACGGAAGCCGAGTGAGCGGATGTCGTTGATGCCGGTCGAGAGTTTCGAGGTGCAATGGCGCGCGACGGCCAGCAGCAATTCGCTGGCTGGAATGCCCGAGCCGTCGTCGACCACGCGGATGAGCGACAGTCCGCCGCCGGCTGTGGCGACCTCGACGCGGCGCGCGCCGGCGTCGAGGGCGTTCTCGACCAGTTCCTTCACCACGCTCGCCGGCCGTTCGATGACCTCGCCGGCGGCAATCTGGTTGATCATCGTTTCGGAAAGCTGGCGGATGGGCATGGTGCGACTATACAGGGATTCGGCCGGTGGCGAACTGCCGGCGGCCGCAGTTCACACCATGTTGCGGCAGGTCCGGGTTCAGGTTTTCTCGGCGATCCCGATCGTGTCTGCGAGATAACGCCTGATCGGGGTGGCGTCGGCGATCTTGCCGCAAAGGCCGACATGGCCGTCCGGCCGGATCAGGTAGAAGGCTGGTTGTCGGATGCCGACCCGGGCAAGTTCGGCATCGTTCTGCGGATCGTCGGGAACGGTCCATGTTCGCATGATCGTGTCGAATCCCAGATCGGCCAGGGCGGGAGGTATCTGCCCGAATGCGACGAGGTTGAAGTACCGGTCCTCGAAAGCCTTGAACGTGTCCTCCATCGGCCCATCGGGGCGGAGCCTCAGATGCAGCCACGGAAACCGGTCGCCGCATTGGGGAGCATCGAAGGGCAGCGCGTCGCGAGCCACGGAGAGCGGGCTTTTGCGATAGTTGATGCCGATCTGCGAGACGGTGCGGAAGGCGATCTTCCGGATGCGCTGGATCGACATGGCGAAGGCGGCGATGCGAGCCAGGATTTTCGTGCGCATCAGCCCGGCGAACCAACTGTCGGAGACGACCAGCTTGAAGGCACGGTCGGTGGTGGCGAGCAGCCGCCGGGCGACCGGCAGCCGCTCTTCATCGTAGCTGTCGAGCAGGCCCGGATCGGCCTCTTCCTTGACGACCAGCGCAAGCTTCCAGGCGAGATTGTAGGCATCTTGCAGGCCGGTATTCATGCCCTGGGCGCCGACCGGACTATGGATGTGCGCGGCATCTCCGAGGATGAAGGCGCGGCGGTCGCCAAAGCGCTCGGCGGCGCGGTGGTGGATGCGATAGGTCGAAAACCAGCGGCAGGCCTTGATCGACAGCGTGTTACCGGTCTCTTTGTGCAGCGAGGGCATCACAGCATCGAGTTCGATCTCGTCGATGCCTCTGAGTTCGGGGGGCACGATGCCGACGATGCGCCAATGATCCGTGCCGCGCATCGGGAAAAGCAGGTGGAAGCCGGCGCGCCAGAAATAGATGTTGACCTCTTCCGGGACCATCGTGCCGGTCATTTCGACATCGGCGACGAAGAAGATATGCTCGTAAGGCGCGCCTGGGAAGCCGATGCCGGAAAGCTTGCGCACCACGCTGTGGGCGCCGTCGCAGCCGGCGATATAGGCTGCCGTCACGGTACGGTGGCCACCGTCGGGCAGCTTCAGCGTTGCAGCGACGTGGTCGGCGTTCTGGGTGAAGTCTATGAGTTCGGTGTTCCACTGAACCGACACGCCGAACCCGGTGAGTTTCTCGCCCATTATGAGCTCGTTGTCGTCCTGGCCGAGTACGAGGATGAACGGGTAGGGGGTGACGGCGCGGCCGGCATCGTCGAGCGGCACATGGGCCATGCGGCGGCCTTGCGCCCAGAGTGTGGCTCCCGTTCCCCTTTTTCCGAGCTCCAGCGCACGGTCGACAATGCCGAGCTGGGCGTAGATTTCCAGCGTACGGGCCTGCACACCGAGCGCACGGCTTTGTTGTGCCGGGCCGCAATGCCGGTCGACAATCTCCACACGCACGCCGCGCCGCGCGAGCTGGTTGGCCAACATGAGGCCAGTCGGGCCGGCGCCGACGATCAGGACGTCCGTATCCATTGCCCCTCCGCAACAGGGAAAACGTCAAGCATGGAATATCATAGCACAAGCAGGCCGTATCGGCTCCTGCCGAGGGCGAAGGGGCGGAAACGATTCCGAAACGAAATTCTCAAAGATTTCATTGGGGAAGGCGGGCTTCGGCGCAGGATCCGTGGTATTGAATTGCGGGGTTTGCTTCGGAGGGGTGTCATGGCAGTGCCATTGTTCGCATTCCTGATCCTTGTCGCAACGGGTTCAGCGGCGCTGGCAGTAGAACCGAGCGAGGTGGTCAGGCAGTTCTACCTGCAGCCGGGACTGGAACTCGAGCAATCGGCGCGCGCAAACTTCATCGACCCGGCGCGCAAGGTGCTCAACCAGAACGATGCGATCAGGCAGGGCGGCGAGGAGGGGTGCCTCGATCCGGCGCTGCCGTTCAACGATACGGATTTCGATCCCGCCGAGATCGAGCGCACGCTGGAACTCGAGGAACTGGTAAGCG
>JALYWP010000141.1 GCA_030852655.1 Pseudomonadota bacterium
CCTCGCGCTTGAAGACGACCTGCGCCTCTTCGTAGAGCTTGACGCGCTCAGCCTGGTCGCTCGCTTCCTTCGCCTTGGTGACGAGATCGTCGAACTCCTGGTTGCACCACTGGGCGCGGTTGTTGCCGCCGACGGCGTCGCAGCCGAGCAGCGTGTCGAGGAAGTTGTCCGGGTCGCCATTGTCGCCGGTCCAGCCGAGGATCACCGCGCCGTCGCGGTCCTTGGCCTTGGACTTGTCGAGATACTCGGCCCATTCATAGGAGACGACCTCGACCTTGACGCCGATCTTGGCGAAATCGGACTGGATCAGTTCCGCCGCACGGCGCGCGTTCAGCATGTAGGGACGCGCAACCGGCATCGCCCACACCTTCATCGACAGATCCTTGACGCCGGCGTCTTCGAGCATCTTCTTGGCCGCTTCGGGATCGTATTTGTCGTCCTCGATGGCGTCGTTATACGACCACATGGTCGGCGGGATCGGGTTCTTGGCCGGGGTGGCCGCGCCCTGGAACACGCCATCGACGATCGCCTGCTTGTTGATCGCCATATTGAGGGCCTTGCGGACCTCGACCTTGTCGAACGGAGCCTGGGTGGTGTTGTAGGCGAGATAGGCGACGTTCAGGCCTTCCTGCTCCATCACCTTGAGGTTCGGATCGGCCTTCATCGCTGCCACGTCGGCGGCGTTCGGGAACGGCATCAGGTGGCACTCGCCGGCCTTGAGCTTCTGGTAGCGCACCGAGGCGTCGGTGGTGATGGCGAAGACGAGGTCGTCGATCTTCTGCTTGCCGGCCCAGTAGTCGGGGTGGGCCTTGTAGCGGATCACGGCGTCCTGCTGGTAGCCGACGAACTGGAACGGACCGGTGCCGAGCGGCTGCTGGTTCATCTGGTTCATCTTGCCGTCAGCTTCGAGCTTGTCCCCATATTCCTTCGACAGGATCGAGGCGAAGGGCATGGCGACATTGGCGAGGAAAGGAGCTTCCTTGCGCTTCAGCGTGAACTTGACCGTCATGTCGTCGACCTTCTCGATCGACTCCAGCAGGTCGGGCAGGCCCATGCCGGCGAAATATTCCCAGGAGGCGCCCTCGACATACTTGTTCCAGGGATTGTCGGCCTTCCACTGGCGCTCGTAGGAGAAGATCACGTCGTCGGCGTTGAAGTCGCGGGTCGGCGTGAAGAATTCAGTGGTCTGGAACTTGACGCCGGGGCGCAGCTTGAAGGTGTACTGAAGCCCGTCGTCGGAGACTTCGTAGCTCTCGGCCAGGCCGGGTTCGACCTCGGTCGAGCCCTTCTTGAACTCCAGAAGACGGTTGTAGACGGTGTGGGCCGCCGCATCGAAGGTGGTGCCGGCGGTGTAAAGGCCGGGGTCAAAGCCCTCCGGCGACGCTTCCGAGCAGTAGACGAACGTCTTTGCGCTCGCCACGCCACTCATCACGGTTGCGGCCAGCAACGCGGCCGCAAAAGTGGTTTTCTTGAACATTAAGGTCTCCCTGATTTTTGTTTCCTGGCCCCGCTGGGCCGGAAAGCGCGCATATAATCACCCTTTCGCCACTATTGGAACTCCTCGTTTGAGTGCCGCACGGTCAGGAGAATTTTTTTCCGGAAAACTGTATTTTCGAAGGCGAAACGGGCTTTCGTGGGCGACATATCCTGCATCTTCCCGTCGATGGAGAGGCTTGCTTGTATCGCGATCGTCACCCTACATAGGGGAGCAGCCGTTTTCCGGATTCCTCCCGAATCCGCCGGAATGACGCAAGGCCGGCGCGCGGGCGACAGGATCGGAAACCGCCGAGGGAGGAAGAATTGGCAACCACCAGTAGGGCGTCCGACGCCGCGCCGGCGGCCGGGAAACCTTGCGCAACGCAGGCTTCGGCGACAATTGCCAACGCACCGGACGCTTCCATGCCCGCCGGCAAACCCTGGCTGAAGAGCTATCCCGTCGGCATGCCCCGGGAAATTCCGGCGCCGACCGGCTCGATCGGCGATCTGCTGGTAGGAGCCTGCAAGCAATATGCGGGACGCCCGGCCTTCACCTGCATGGGCAAGTCGATCAGCTTCAGCGACCTCGACCGACATTCGGCCGCCATCGGCGCCTGGCTGCAGGCACGCGGCCTCGCCAAGGGCGCGCGCGTGGCGATCATGATGCCCAACGTGCTGCAGAACCCGGTCACGATGATGGGCATATTGCGCGCCGGCTACACCGTCGTGAACGTGAACCCGCTCTACACGCCGCGCGAACTCGAGCACCAGCTCAAGGATTCCGGCGCCGAGGCAATCGTCATCCTCGAAAACTTCGTCAGGACGCTGGCGACGGTGATTGCAAGGACGCCGGTGAAGCATGTCGTGGTCGCGACGATGGGCGACATGCTCGGCGTCAAGGGACTCATCGTGAACTTCGTGGTCAGGAGGGTGAAGAAGATGGTGCCGGCATGGTCGCTGCCAGGCCATGTTCCCTTCAACGCCGCCCTCAGGGAAGGTTCCGGTCTCGCACTCAAGCCGGTCGAGGTCGGTCCCGACGATATCGCGTTCCTGCAATATACGGGCGGCACGACCGGCGTATCGAAGGGTGCCACGCTGCTTCACCGCAACGTGATCGCCAATGTCATGCAACTCGGCGTCTGGGTGGAGGACGCCTATACGGTCAAGCCCAAGTCGGCGAACCAGGTCTTCATCTGCGCGCTGCCGCTCTATCACATCTTCGCACTGACAGTGAACGCGATGATGGGGATGCAATTGGGTGCGCAAAACATCCTCATTCCCAATCCGCGCGACATTCCTGCATTCGTCAAGGAATTGTCGAAATACCGGTTCCACGTCTTTCCCGGCTTGAACACGCTGTTCAACGCGCTTTTAAACAACGAGGATTTCCGAAAACTCGACTTCAAGCCGCTGGTATTGGCACTCGGTGGCGGCATGGCGATCCAGAAAGGCGTCGCCGAACGGTGGAAGGCGGTGACCGGCAACAACATCACCGAAGGCTACGGCCTATCGGAGACGTCGCCGGTGGCGACCGCCAACAAGGTGAGCAGCGAGGAGTTCACCGGCACGATCGGGCTGCCGCTGCCGTCGACCGACATTTCCATCCGGGATGACGACGGCAATGAGCTGGCGCCGGGCGAGGTCGGCGAGATCTGCATACGCGGTCCGCAGGTGATGGCCGGCTACTGGAACCGGCCCGAAGAGACAGCCAAGGTCATGACGTCCGACGGTTTCTTCAAATCCGGCGACATGGGGTTCATGGACGAGAAGGGCTACACCAAGATCGTCGACCGCAAGAAGGACATGATCCTGGTCTCCGGCTTCAACGTCTATCCAAACGAGATCGAGGAGGTCGTGGCGCTGCATCCGGGTGTGCTGGAAGTTGCCGCTATCGGGGTGCCGAACGAACATTCCGGGGAGGCGCCGAAAATCTTCGTGGTGAAGAAGGACCCGGCCCTCACCGAAGAGATGCTGATGGCCTACTGCCGCGAAAATTTCACCGGCTACAAGCGCCCCAGGCACATCGAATTCCGCACCGAACTGCCGAAAACGCCGGTGGGGAAGATATTGCGCAGGGAATTGCGGGACAAGATCGCTCAGTCCCCCGCGCTCTCTCCTATGAACGAAAACACGTAGCCCGGCTTCGTTGCGTTGGCGTCGCCGAAATCCGCCACCTCATATTCGGCGACAAGGCGAAGCCGCGAGAGCGGCAGGTAGGCGCGTCCGGGATCGCCGACCAGCACATCGATACCGGACGTCAGGCACCGATCGAGAAAGGCTGTCACCCGGAGCGCGAGCTGCTGGTCATAGAAAAGATCGCCGACCGCGATCACATCGACCGCCGGCGGCGGGCCATCGGTCAAATCGTCTCGGACGATCGAGATTTCGACGGTATTCGCCGCGGCGTTGACTTTTGCGGCGACGGCGGCGAACGGATCGGTGTCCACTGCTGCCACCATCGCCGCGCCGGCCTTGGCCGCGGCGATGGCGACGAGGCCGGAGCCGGCCCCGAGGTCGAGGACCCTGCGTCGCCGCACGATCTCCGGATGATCCAGGAAATGTCGGGCAAGGGCTGCGCCGCCCGCCCAAGGGTACGCCCAATAGGGCGAATGCGCGCCAGTTGCACCAGTCCCGAGAAGACGCCAGAGGCCGGATGACGGCCGGGCGGTGTGCAGGCTGATTCCGGCTATCGACGGCGTCGGGACGAGCGGCATGTTCGCCCGGATGAATGCTTCCACGTCGAGGCGCGCCGTCCCGGCCGGGCCGATCCCGGCAGCCGTTGCACTCACCGACCCGCCGCGAGATAGGCAGGCAGGTCAACGACGGAATCGAGCACCACGTCGGCCAGTGGCGCCAGCGCTTCGCGCGTGCCCGTACCGGAGAGGACCGCGACCGCGAGCCCCGCCCCGCCGGCCTTCGCCATCTCCAGGTCGTGCCTGTTGTCGCCTACCATGGCGATCTCGGCGGATTTCAGCCCGGTCAGGTCGCAAAACGCGACGACCGTATCGGGCGCGGGCTTCGGATTGGCGACCGCGTCGTAGCCATAGGCCGCGTCGAACATCTGCGCGATGCCGAGCGCAACCAGCGTCTTTTCCGCTCCGCTGGTGGAATCGTTGGTGGCGATCCCCAGCCGGAAGCCCGAGCGATGCAGGCTGGCAATCGCCTCCTGGCTGCCCGGCAGCGGCACCGATTGCAGCGCGCCCTGCTCGGCCGTGAACGTGTCGAAATAGAGCGTCAACTCCCTGCGGCGCGTCTCGTCGGCCAGCGGGTACCAGAGAGCGACGATGTCGGCATTGGTGCCGGCCGCAAAGACCGAATCGCCGCGGAAGCAATGCCGTTCATGGTCGTAGCCGGCGCTGGCCATCAGCGCGTCCGCGCCTGCGCGGTCGCCATCAGCCGCACGCAGCGCCATCAGGTCGGCGAGTGTGTACCAGGTCTTCTGGAAGTCGACCAATGTCCCGTCCTTGTCGAACAGGATGCCTTTTATTTCCGCCAAGTCTGGTTTCCTCGAAATGATGCCGCGGCCTAGCCCAGGCTCTTGATATGCTGCACCAGCCCCGCCGTCGAGGCGTCATGCGCGGCGGCATCCTGCTTGCCCTCGACGACGGGCAGCAGTTCGGTCGCCAGTTCCTTGCCGAGTTCGACGCCCCACTGGTCGAAGGAGTTGATGTCGAACATCGCGCCTTCCACGAACACCCTATGCTCGTAGAGCGCGATCAGCCGGCCGAGGGTCCTCGGGTCGAGCGAGCGGTAGAGGATCGTCATGGAGGGACGGTTGCCGGTGAAGACGCGATGCGGCGCTATTCTTTCCACCTCCTCCGGCTTCATCCCCTTGGCCAGCATCTGCTTCTTCGCCTCGTCGAGCGTGCGGCCCTTCATCAGCGCCGCCGACTGCGCCAGCACGTTGGAAAGCAGCAGATCGTGGTGGTGCTTCAACTCCGGCTCGTGCCCAACGGCCGCAGCAAGAAACTCGATCGGGATAATATCGGTGCCTTGGTGAAGCAGCTGGAAGAAGGCGTGCTGGCCATTGGTGCCGGGCTCGCCCCAGACAAGCGGGCCGGTGGGCGTCGCCGCCTGGCCGCTTTCCAGCGTCACATGCTTGCCGTTCGATTCCATGTCGAGCTGCTGCAGATAGGCGGGAAACCGCGACAGGCGCTGGTCGTAGGGGATTACGGCGCGCGCCGGATAGCCGCAGACCACGCGGTGCCAGTAGCCGACCAA
>JALYWP010000172.1 GCA_030852655.1 Pseudomonadota bacterium
CCGAGCCGAAGCGCGATCTAAGGCAGGCCGATCGCGTCTGGCTGCAGACCTGGATCCATTCCAATGCCGAGCGCATCGCCAGCGAGGGCACCTTCCCCTTCCTCAACGCGACGAAGCGCGAGATCGCCCAATACGGCCAGCTCAAGCTCGAGGAGATCTTCCCGCTACACCGATTCCTCGTCGTGCGTGCCAAACCCGACCATCCCGACGCCTGGCTGACCAATCGGCTGATCTCCGACTTCGTGCCGTCCGACTTCGTGTCGCGCTACATCTTCAACAAGCAGGGCTTCTACCGGGACTATGAGGGCTGGCCGGAGCTCTGGCGCGCTCATGTTGTGGACACGCTGAAAACCACATATCTGAAGGACGAGGCGGGTTTTCGCGCACGTCTCTACGGGCTGGTCGACTGATGCACGGTCCCTAAAAGCGGGAACCGGGTTTAGAACGAAGACCGCGCAAGGAATATGGAGCGGGATGGTCAATCCCCTTTTGGAAGGCCGGGAACGCAGAGGACGCCTCGCATGCTCGATCCGATCGTGAATTTCTTCACCCGGCTTTTCCATTCGATCGGCCGCGGCATCGGCTTCGTCATCGGCATCATATTGTGGCCCTTCCTGTGGGCCGGCCGCTGGTACACGCAGCGCGGCTGGATATTGAAGTCGGTGCTTGGCGTCATCCTCGCCGGCATCGTCCTGGCCTATGCCTATTTCTTCTACGTCACCCAGTTCTGGAACGATTTCGATCCCGACTATCCCGCGGCCGTGATCGCCGGGTCCGCCGCTCCGCAGGCCGCCAACGTCCTGGCCGGCGATCCGATCGGCTCGCCTTCGCAGGCGACCGTCACCGGAACGCAGCCGCCCGAAAGCGGAACGACGACACAATCTCCCGCTCCAGCGGCACCCGCACAGCAGGTCTGCAAGCGCTCCGAGATCGCCGAGATGAGCGCCTATCTCGTCGACTTCAACGTCAACCGCAATGCATGGATATCGTCCATGCTGGTGTCCAAGCTAGGCCTCTTCGGCCTTCCCTGGCGCAACACGCCGTTCTTCGACAACAAGGCCGCGTTCCAGCTCGGCATCAACCAGGTGATGCGGCGCACCACGACGGAACTCGTGGACACGCTGGGTCGCGCCCGCGGCACCTCGCGCATCGACCAGGACCTGCAGGACGCGCGCACCGCGCTCGCCTGGGACGAGGACGCCTGGTACATCGGCCTGCGCGGACCGACCCGCCCGACGCCGAGCGTCTATCGCCAAGCCATCCAGAAGCTGCGTGCCTACAACGCCAACCTCGAGAAATGCCAGGTCACCTTCGACGCGCGCGCCGACAATCTGCTCCTGTTCCTCGACCGCATCGCCGGCGACATGGGCTCGACCTCGGACATATTGCGCGGGCAGATCGACTATTCCGACGCCGGCTGGTTCGACCCGCGCGCCGACGACCGCTTCTGGTTCGCCTACGGCCAACTCTATGCCTACTACGGCATCCTGACCGCCGCCCGCTCGGACTTCTCCGCGGTGATCAGGGAACGCAATTTGACCGTGCTGTGGGATACGCTGGACACCCAGATGCGCGATTCGCTCGACATGCAGCCCTGGCTGATCTCCAACGGCAGCGAATCGAGCTTCCTCTTCCCATCCCACCTTGCGACGATGGGGTTCAACCTGCTCAGGGCCCGCTCGCAAATCGTGGAGATCCGATCGGTCCTGGATCGCTGAGCATCACTCGTTTGAAGATCAGCGACCTGCTGGACAGGTAGGGCGCGTCGCTCGACGTCTGCCGCGCTTTCGCAGGCGTGTCGAAATCGCCGTACTGCTGCTACCCATTGCATCGTGGCACTTGTTGTGCAATTCTCAACCTATGCGGGTAGGGGTATGACGATGCACGCAAAAGAATATATCGTGTCCAGCTTTGCACTGTTCATTCTGATCTTCTTCTGCCTGCCGATCTTTGCCCTTTCACTCGGCATCGCTCTCGGCCTGTCCCCAAACACCTTGTGGTTGAAGATATCCGTAGGGCTGACGGATGCCAAAGTTGTCAATTCGCTGCATTCCTTGCTTCTGCCCCTCACCGGCGCGGTGATCGTATTTCGGGCCGATTATTTCGCGGGGATCTTCGGCGTGCTGATTTTGCTGGTCCTGTGCCTGGGGATTGTGTGCGGCTTTTTCGTCGTTGTCGCCATCACCCCGACGATCTTGGGATCGCTCCCGCGCTTCGATCCTTACGCGTCCGACTTCAAGGGCGTCGGCGAGGCTGTTTCCAACATGATCAGCATGATGATCTTGCTGTTTCTGGCCAAACTGGGTGTCGATGCGCCACCGCCAGCCGACGCTACGTCGCTCGTAAGGCGTGGCGCGACACCATCAACGACTGGTGCAGCACCGATCGAACCCGGCACAGCGATCCCGGCAGTTGCTGGAGGAGGTAAATGACCATCAGAACAACAACGTTATCCGCTCTGGCATTTGCGTTTGCGGCAGCTTCCGAGCTGGCGTTTTCGCAAGAACACACGCCAGTTTCTTCAATCTCCATCAAATGGACGGATCGTCACGACGACAAGACGCTCACGATCGAATCCGGCGCGGACGAGCTCTTCACGAAAAAGCTGGACGGGGACTCCCTCCGTATCCCGGTCGATTCCATGATCGACGGCAGAGCCGGCGCGGGTGCAGTGCCTGCAACGGTCAGCCTGGAGGATTTCGACGAACTCGCCATCGGCGTCAACCTGTTTAGGTGTGCAACCACCTGCGACTGGCGGATAACTTTCACCGAGTTCGACGAGCGAACTTCGCAGACAACCATGAGGACGTGCCAGAGCGATCCCAAGCCGCTGGATGGACAATACCGTAAGTACTTCTTCTGCCGGGACAGCTACCGGAAATATGTCGCCGCAAACGACAAGTGCTGGGACATAAGCCTTACCGCTCTCACGGGGTGGTTCGAGTCGGCATACAGGATGCATACGCTGACCCTGAAAGAGGGCGTAGGCTTCTTCGCCCGTGACACTGAAGTCGAGAAGCTCGTCCTCAAATCGCTCGCCGACTGCACCACGTTCGAACAGACCGTCGGGCGCAACAGAGGGTATTTCAAAGGGATGATCGACAATCTGGATATTGCGGTGCTGCAGCTGACGCAACGCGTGGAGAGAGCCCTGCGCGCCGACCAGCACGACGATGCACGTATCATCGCCGAGGAAGTGGTCAATCAACTGGAAGGTTCGGGTTCTCTCCGGGACTCCATTCCGGCCAAGGACGCGTCCTATATCGAAAGCATCATCAATCGCGCCCGGCCACACACCACCTCGTTCCGCCTGCACTAGCCCGAGTACCCCTGCTCTATTGTCACTTGTCGATCATGCACGGCGCGCCTGCAGGCCTCGGACCCAGCGCGCCACGCGGCCGGCAAGTGGCTGGGAACACGAGGTACACTCCATTTGCGGCACGTTCGCTGTCGCTTTTCGCTTATTGTGCGCCTGTTTTGAGACGGCGCGCCGCCATCCGCTCGGGCTCTATGCGCAACGCAAATCGTCCAGTCCGAGGGAATGCCGTCATGGCCGAAGTGAAGTCCGACATCGAGATCGCCCGCGCGGCGAAGAAGAAGCCGATCATGGAGATCGGCGCCAGGCTGGGCATCCCGCACGAACATCTCCTGCCCTACGGCCACGACAAGGCCAAGGTCTCGGCCGAGTTCATCCAGTCGGTGCAGGGCAACAAGGACGGCAAGCTGGTCCTGGTGACAGCGATCAACCCGACGCCGGCCGGCGAAGGCAAGACCACCACGACGGTCGGCCTCGGCGACGGGTTGAACCGCATCGGCAAGAAGGCGGTCATCTGCATCCGCGAAGCCTCGCTCGGGCCGAACTTCGGCATGAAGGGCGGCGCCGCCGGCGGCGGGCTGGCGCAGGTCGTGCCGATGGACGACATGAACCTCCATTTCACCGGCGATTTCCACGCCATCACCTCGGCCCACAACCTGCTGTCGGCGCTGATCGACAACCACATCTACTGGGGCAACGATCTCGGCATCGACACCCGCCGGGTCGTCTGGCGCCGCGTCATGGATATGAACGACCGGGCGCTGCGCCAGATCACCTGCTCGCTCGGCGGCGTCGCCAACGGCTACCCGCGCGAGGCCGGCTTCGACATCACCGTCGCCTCCGAGGTGATGGCGATCCTGTGCCTGTCCAAGGATCTCAAGGATCTGGAGAAGCGCCTCGGCGACATCATCGTCGCCTATCGCCGTGACAAGACGCCGGTGTTCGCGCGCGACCTCAAGGCGCCGGGCGCCATGTCGGTGCTGCTCAAGGACGCCATGCAGCCGAACCTCGTGCAGACGCTGGAGAACAACCCGGCCTTCGTGCATGGCGGCCCCTTCGCCAACATCGCGCATGGCTGCAACTCGGTCGTCGCCACCACGACCGCGCTCAAGCTCGCCGACTATGTCGTCACCGAGGCCGGCTTCGGCGCCGACCTGGGCGCGGAAAAGTTCTTCGATATCAAGTGCCGCAAGGCCGCGCTGAAGCCGGCGGCGGCGGTCATCGTCGCCACCGTGCGCGCCATGAAGATGAATGGCGGCGTCAAGAAGGAGAACCTCGGGACCGAGGACGTCGAGGCAGTCCGGAAGGGTTGTCCGAATCTCGGCCGCCATATCGAGAACGTCCGGCAGTTCGGCGTGCCCGCGGTGGTGGCGATCAACCATTTCCACTCCGACACCGAGGCCGAAATCCAGGCGTTGAAGGACTATGTCGCCTCGATGGGCGAGGAGGCGATCGTCTGCAAGCACTGGGCGCAGGGCTCCGCCGGCGTCGAGGACCTTGCCCGCAAGGTCGCCGAGCTCGCCGAATCGGGCGCGTCGCAGTTCGCGCCGCTCTATCCCGACGAGATGGGGCTCTTCGACAAGATCAACACCATCGTGCAGCGCGTCTATCGCGGCTCGGAGGCGATCGCCGACAAGTCGGTGCGCGACCAGCTCCACGCCTGGGAGGCGGCCGGCTACGGCAACCTGCCGGTGTGCATGGCCAAGACGCAATATTCCTTCTCGACCGACCCCAATCTGCGCGGCGCGCCGACCGGCCACACCGTGCCGGTGCGCGAAGTCAGGCTGTCGGCCGGCGCCGGCTTCGTCGTCGCCATCTGCGGCGAGATCATGACCATGCCGGGCCTCCCGTCGAAACCGTCCTCGGAAAACATCCGGCTCAACGAACAGGGCCAGATCGAAGGGCTGAGCTGAGCTTTCGGGAAACATCGGACGCGAAAGGGCCGGCTTTCACCGGCTCTTTTCTTTGGTCTGAAACGCTCAGTTGCGAACCGTTTGGCTCCAGTACCGATGGAGACCCGCGATGTCGCCGCTGGTCAGCAATGGCATGGCTCCGGACAAGGCGTCCTCTGGCCAGTCCCACCATTTCATAGCGAGCAGCAGTTCTATCTGCCGGTCGTCGAAGCGCTTGCGGATGACCGTTGCCGGATTGCCGCCGACGATGGCGTAGGGTTCGATGTCGCGCGTGACCAGTGCCCGGGTCCCGATCACCGCGCCATCGCCCACCTTCACGCCGGGCATGAATACGGCTTCCGAGCCGATCCAAACGTCGCTCCCGATGACCGTGTCGCCCGCGGGCAGATAGCCGTTCGCCGCCCCGGCGAACGCCTCCACCTCGGACATCCAGTAAAACGGAAACGTGCTGATCCAGTCATGGCGATGGCCCTGGTTGCCCGCCATGATGAAAGCGGCGCCCGAGCCTATCGAGCAGAAGCTGCCGATGATCAGGCGATCAGCTCCTTCGTCGGGCAGGAGGAATCGGGCACAGTCATCGAAACTGTGGCCGTGATAATAGCCGGAATAGTAGCTGTATCGGCCAACGACCAGGTTCGGGTTCCTGACCTGCTTGTCCAGCGTGATGCCCCGGAAGGGGCTCTCGAAGAAATTACGCATGTGACGTCTCTCTCTGAATGGATGGGGCGCGGTCTGCATGCGCAAACCGTCGCGGCACGGCAACCCTGCGGTCGCCGCTTCATCCCCGCGTCCTGCGCGGGAGATCATTCAGATCGTTCGTCGGGTGGCCTTCATGGCTATGGGACAGCCTCTTCAGCGGCAGATCGGAATCAGTCCTTCGCCCGCTCCACATAGGACCCGTCGGCCGTCATCACCACGACGCGCGTGCCGGCCGAGATATGCGGCGGCACCGCGGTTTTCACGCCGTTGGAAAGCAGCGCCGGCTTGTAGGAGGAAGACGCCGTCTGGCCCTTGGTGACCGGCTCGGTCTCCACAACCTCGAACGTCGCGCGCTGCGGCAGCACGATGGCGATGCCGACGCCTTCATGCACGGACAGCGAAACGACCATTCCCTCGATCAGGTAGGGAGCCGCTTCGCCCACCACGTCCGCCGCCACCGCGATCTGGTCGTAGGTCTCGGGATTCATGAAGTGGAACCCTTCGCCGTCGCTGTAGAGGAAAGTGTGCTCGCGGTCCTCGACATGGGCTCGCTCGACCTGCTCGGTGGTGCGGTAACGCTCCGACACCTTCACGCCGTCGGAGATGCGGCGCATGTCGAGCTGCGTGACCGGCGTGCCCTTGCCGGGATGGATGTTCTCGGCGAACAGGATGACATAGAGCTTGCCGTCCTTGTCGACGACATTGCCTTTACGAAGCGAACTGGCGATGACCTTCACGGGCGGACTTTCCTGAAACGGGCGTTTTCCGGCTCGACGAGCCGTTTCCCCGCCGCTTACCCTATCTTTCCCGCCACCGCCAGCCCTGGGCACTGACCAGCCCCCTCAACCACGCTTCGCGTGGACCCCTCCCCGTAAGCGGGGGAGGATCAAAGATTGCCGGGCGCAACGCTGGCTCCTCCCTTGCAAAGCGGGGAGGGAGACCGCGGGAGGCGGCGGAGGGGCGGCTGCGACAGACCGGCCCTCCCCCTCTCTCCCGGGAGATAGTAAGGGTGAGGTGCAGCGCTGCCCAACCTATCCGGAGACCTCATGACAACCCCCTCGCCCTGGTGGGCGCCCCATCGCCATGCCGACCGCCGCCCGCGCCTGATCCAGCGCAACGCCATCGCCGCGGCCATCCGCGACTGGTTCGGCGCCCGCGATTTCGTCGAGGTCCAGACCGCCGCCCTGCAGGTCTCCCCCGGCAACGAGACGCATCTGTCGGCCTTCGCGACCGAGGCCATCCTGCCGGACACGACGCGCTCACCGCTCTATCTGCACACTTCGCCGGAATTCGCCTGCAAGAAACTGCTGGCCGCCGGCGAGCAAAAGATCTTCAGCCTCGGCTCGGTCTGGCGCAACCGCGAGCGCGGGCCGCTCCACCACCCCGAATTCACCATGCTCGAATGGTACCGCGCCGGCGAGCCTTACGGGCGTCTGATGGACGATTGCGCGGCGCTGCTCTCGCTCGCGGCCAAGAAAACCGGCGCCAAGCGCTTCGCCTTTCGCGGCCGCGAGGCCGATCCCTTGGCCGAGCCGGAGCGGCTGACCGTCGCCGACGCATTCTCCCGCCACGCCGGCATCGACCTCCTCGCCACGGTCGGCGTCGACGGCTCGACCGACCGCAACGCGTTTCACGCGGCAGTCGCAAACGCTGGCCTGCGCACCGCGCCCGACGACACATGGACCGACCTTTTCAGCCGCGTCATGGTCGAGCTTATCGAACCCGATCTCGGCGTCGGCCGCGCGACTGTCCTCTGCGAATATCCCATTTCCGAAGCAGCGCTCGCCCGCCCCAGCCCTCGCGACCCGCGCGTCGCCGAGCGCTTCGAGCTCTATTGCTGCGGCGTCGAGTTGGCCAACGCCTTCGGCGAACTGACCGATCCCGACGAACAGCGCCGCCGCTTTGCAGCCGACATGGACGAAAAGGAAAAGATTTACGGCGAGCGCTATCCGATCGACGAGGACTTCCTCGCCGCCCTCGCCATCATGCCTGAAGCCTCAGGTGCCGCCCTCGGCTTCGACCGCCTCGTCATGCTGGCGACGGGTGCCCGGACGGTCGAGGACGTCATCTGGACGCCGGTGGCCGGCTGAGCTGCCGCCGGATCGCAACTGCACTACTGGCCGGCCGGTTGCGTGGCCGGGTCGGCGACCGGGGTCGGTGCTGGCACCGGTGCGCCGGGTTGCGTTTCATCCGGATCGGAAGAGCCTATCTGGCCGACCGTCCGGCGCGCCGCCTTGACCAGATTCTCGAGCAGATCGAAAAAGACATCGATGCTGAATCCAAGCACGAATGCAAAGGCGAACAATCCCAGGCCGATGCTTTCGAAGGCGTCGTCGCCGCCCAAAAGGCCCATGCCGAGCCACGCCATGATCATCCCGGCCAGTGCGCCGAGCGCGACGCGGTAGAGCGTGCGGCTCCAGCCTTCGTTGGGTTCCTGCGGATTCAGCGACGCACGCATGAAGAACACGATCGCGCCAAGTGCGCCATACATGGCCGGAAGGATGATCAGCGAATAGAGGTTCAGTGTGTCCTTGACCTGCATGTTGAGCGCTTCGATGTCTGGAAACGATCCCGAGTAGAAGCTCAGGCCGAGGGCGCAGCTGCGCACGATGGCCGCCGCAGTGTCCACGCCCAGGCTCTTGTCGATGCTGTAGGCGAGCTTGCCGATGAACGGATCGATTTCGGCAAGCCCGGCTTTCGTGATCTTGCCCTGCGCATAGCCTTCGAGCATGGGGACCTTCCCGCAGAAGGTATCGCGCATGCGAGACAGGCGGGGGTCGAACGTTACGGCGAAGACGCGTTCGTTCGTTCCGGCCTTTGCGGAGCCGGCCCCGTAGGTGCATTTGCCGTCATCACTCTCGATCCCGAAGGGGCATTTGGAAAACAGCCCGTTCAACGAGCGAACCGTCCCCTGCAGGGTCGAGAGATAGGCTTCGACGGTTTGCTGTCCGATGATCGGGTAGCGGGACTGCCACTGGAACCTGCCGAGGAGCAGATTGACCGTATTGACCTTCTGGTCGAGGTTCACGAGTTCGTTGAGCAACCGGTGCGAGGCTTCCCGCGCGAGAAGAAACTGATCGGAGCTCCCGGGGGTGCCGCTCGATATCTGGTCGATCTTGTCCGCCGTCGCATCGGCTGCGCCCTGCCCACCGACCAGCAAGGCGTTTCCAAGCTGCTTCTGGGCATCGAGCAGCCGCCGCTCCAGTTCGCCATACCTGATCTCGGCTTCGCTCTCTTCCAGGGCGGTAAGCACCGCCGAGATATCGACCCCTCGATTGTAGATACGGGTCAGGTGCAAGGTGCAGATCATGAACATGATCGCCGCAACCACCATGATGGCCGTCAGCCATCGCTGCCGCCGCGACGGGAAAACGCGCCAACCGTTCCGCAATGCGTAGAACTGCTTGAAGGGCACCTGCTTGCGCGCCTTCTGATACAGCTCGCTCAGGTCCGTCACCGCTTGCGTCGACAACGTCCGCTGCGGGGCCGGCAGCCTCTCGACGGCATCTATGGCTGCGACGAGTTTTGCATGGGAAGACTCGCCGATCGCGGCGAGATAGTGGGCTACGAGCCGGGCGTCGTTGAGCAGTTCTTCGACATGGGACTGTGTGGACATCTTCGACGCCTCCCGGCGAGCGCTACCCCAGCCAGCCCTGGACAAAGCCATAGGGTCCAGGGCACCCGCATGGCCCGCCGGGTGGCCCCGGCGGATTGGCCCAGCACCAGTATGTCGGCGTGAAGCAGATGGTACCCGGCGCATGCGGCGGCACTTGTGCGAGCGCTGGCCGCGTCAGGCACGCCCATGTCAGGGCCACGCATACGAGGACTGTCTTGAGCGATCTCATCGGATCGATCCCCATTCCGCCCGAAAATCTAAGCGCGATTTCTTGGATTTAGCAATAGCTAAAGAATCAATTGGTAAATTGCTGCTGCAAGCAGAGAATTACCCGGCCGCCCTGCATGAATAGCCTGGCCGGCCAGCAGGAACTGCCCAACCGACATCTGGCTTCCCGCGCCCTGCTCCGCTAATGTTAGTCAGCCCGACTCCGCGGCCTGCCACGATGAACCCCCATTCGCGGAGAACATTGAGGGGACGCCATGCTTTATCTGCTTGCTCTGCTGATCGGCCTTGTCGCAGGCCTGCGTGCCATGACGGCGCCGGCGGCAGTCGCCTGGGGCGCGTACCTCGGCTGGCTGGCGGTGGCCGGAACATGGGCAGGCTTCATGAGCCACTGGATCGCGGTCGCGGTCTTCACCGTGCTGGCGCTTGTCGAATTCGTCGGAGACCAACTCCCCTCGACGCCGAGCCGCAAGGTCCCCGTCCAGTTCGGAACGCGCCTCGTCAGCGGCGCATTTGCCGGTGCCGTCGTCGGCACGGCCGGCGGTGCGCTCGTCGCCGGCCTCATAGCAGGCGTCATCGGGGCAGTGATCGGCACCTATGGCGGCGCCGAAGCCCGCGCCCGCCTCGCCGCCGCCTTTGGCCGCGACCTGCCCGCCGCCCTGATCGAGGATGCCGTCGCCATCCTGCTCGCATTCTGCGTTATCTCGATGGCAGCGGCCTGATGAAAAAATTCGACGCCATAATCATCGGAGCCGGCCAGGCCGGTCCACCCCTTGCAGGCCGGCTGACCGAGGTCGGCCAGAGCGTCGCCGTGATCGAGCGCAAATTCGTCGGTGGCACCTGCGTCAACACCGGCTGCAAGCCGACCAAGACGATGGTCGCCAGTGCCTATGCCATGTTCACGGCCCGTCGCGCTGCCGAATACGGCTTCTCCACCGGCGGCGAGGTCCGGGCCGACATGAAGGCCGTGGCGGCCCGCAAGGACAAGGTGATCATGGATTCCCGCTCCGGCGTCGAGGACTGGCTCGGGGGCATGGAGCTTTGCACTATCTTTCGCGGCCATGCCGCCTTCGTCTCGCCGCACGAGGTCTCAGTCGACGGTGAGACGATTGCCGCCGACCGCATCTTCATCAATGTCGGTGGCCGCGCCAACGTGCCGGCGATGCCCGGCATCGACAAGGTCCGTTTCCTCACCAACTCGACGATGATGGAGGTGGATTTCCTGCCCGAGCATCTGGTGATCGTCGGCGGCTCCTATATCGGGCTGGAATTCGCACAGATGTTCCGCCGCTTCGGCAGCCAGGTCACCGTCGTCGAGAAGGGCCCCCGGCTCATCGCGCGCGAAGATCCCGATATTTCCGACGCCATCAGGACGATCCTCGAGGAGGAGGGCATCGCCTTTCGCACGAAGGCCGAGTGCATATCCTTCGCGCCGCAGGAGATGGGCGTGTCCGTCGGTGTCGACTGCGATTCAGGCGACCGCGCGGTCGTCGGTACGCATGTCCTGCTCGCCGTCGGCCGCGTCCCCAACACCGGCGATCTCGGCCTCGACAAGGCCGGCGTCGAAACCGACGAACGCGGCTACATCACCGTCGACGACGAATTGCGCACCAGCCAAGGGCACATCCACGCGCTGGGTGACTGCAATGGCCGCGGCGCCTTTACCCACACCGCCTACAATGATTTCGAGATCGTCGCGGCAAACCTGCTCGACGGCGATCGCCGCCGCGTCAGCGACCGCAAGACCGCTTATGCGCTCTATATCGACCCGCCGCTCGGCCGCGCCGGCATGACCGAGACCGAGGCCAGGAAATCCGGGCGGAAAATCCTCGTAGGCACACGGCCCATGACCCGCGTCGGCCGCGCCGTCGAACGCGGCGAGAGCAAGGGTTTCCTGAAAATCCTCGCCGACGCCGAAACGAAGGAACTGCTCGGCGCGGCGTTCCTGGGGGCCAGCGGCGACGAGGTTGTGCACGGCATGCTCGACATGATGTATGCGAAAGCGCCCTACACGGTGATGCAGCGCATGGTGCCGATCCACCCGACCGTCTCGGAACTCCTTCCAACCGTCATCGCCGACATGACGCCAGTGGCCTGATCCGTCCGGCCGCGGTTGCAGATCGCGCACGGCTGCGGCAGGATCGCCCGGTAGGAGGGCCAGGTGCGGATGCGGCGCGCGTTAAGTCTTGTCTGTGTTGTTCTTGCGGGACTGGCTCTTTGCGCCTGCGCCACGCCGGACGTCGGCCCGATCAACACGCATGTCGCCCATGCCGGCCCACCCTCGCCGGAATTCATCCCCGATCCGGCCGATGACGGCTCCCTGGTGGTTGGCCTCGCCATCTCCGGGGGCGGCACGCGCGCGGCCGCCTTCGGCTACGGCGTCCTGAGCGGGCTCGACCAGGTCGTGGTCGACCTTCATCCGAAGCGGCGCACGGTCATCGACGATATCCGCATGATCTCCGGCACGTCGGGCGGCGCCGTCACCGCGGCCTATTTCGGCTACAAGGGCGATGGCTACGCCGACTTGCGCGAGCGCTTCCTTCTCGCCGACGCCGAGAAGGACCTGAACCTGTCCAAATATTCGCCGGCCAACCTTTTGCGCATCTACGAGGGCGGCGCCAACGATCTCTCCACCTTCGCCGCCTGGCTCGACCGCAACGTCTTCGGCGGCGCCACCTACGGGGCCTTTCGCCGGAGCGATGCTCCGATCGTCTGGATAAACGCCTCCGACATCTACAATGGCACGCCCTTCGACTTCACCTACGACACGTTCGCTGCGCTCTGCAGCGATCTTGACAAGGTGAGGATCGCCGATGCGGTCGCCGCCTCCGCTGCCTTTCCGGTCGTGTTCAAGCCAGTCGTCGTCTCGACGGCGGTCACCGCGCCGAAATGCAACTACCGGCAGCCGGAATGGCTGACCCGCGCGCTCGCGGACCCGGCGGCATCGGTGCGCCTCAAGGCCTATGCGCGGTCGCTCCAGACATACCAGGACAATCCTGACGTTGATTACATCAAGTTGCTCGACGGCGGCCTGACCGACAATATCGGCATCACCGGATTCGCCATGGAACGCGCCGCGGCGAAGGCCCCCCATGGTCCTCTGTCCGCTGCCGCGGCCGTGAAGCTCAGCAACTTCGTGTTCATCGTCGTCGATTCCAGCATCGATACCCGCGGAGACTGGACGAAAACGCTCGCCGGGCCGAAGCTTCCCCAGTTGACGAGCGCCATCTCCAATGCCGGCATCCGCTCCTCGGTGCGCGACGAGGTCGATGCGTTGACGCTGGCCGTTGAGCTTTGGCGCGACCAGCTCGTCTCCTGGCGTTGCGGCTTGCCGCGCGAGGCGGTGCTGCGGCTGCGCGGCACGCTTGCCGGCTGGAGCTGCCGCGACGTGAGTTTCATGGTGGAAGACGTCACCTTCGAGGATCTGCCCCCCGCCCAACGCGAAAAATTGAACGCGATCGAAACCCGCCTCAGGCTGCCGGCCGACCAGGTCGACCTGTTGATCGAAGCCGGCCAGGAGGCCGTCCGTTCCAACGTCCGCCTGCAACAGGCCTTCGGCCAGGTGCGCCGCCGCGCCGGCGTCGCTCGGCTCGCCGCGTCGGCCGAATGAGCGTCGCCGCTCTCGCCGCTTGTTGCCACTTCGGCCGAGGCACGTCACGATGGCTCGCTATATTGGCCATAAGAATGGCTTTACACGATGGTTTGGGTAGCGCTACCATCCTCGCTGCGCGGAATTGCGGCAAGCAAGCGGCGCTGGACGCGGTTCAACCGGGGCGGCAGCGCCCGGAATCGCGAAGACGGAGGTTGGGTCGATTCATCGGTTCCATGATGAAAAGGCCCGTGTGCAGGCGCTTTCCTCGTAGGCGTCACGGATCAGCCGTTCGGGAGGAACGATGGCGTCTGTAGGAATTCGTGAAGTTCGCAAATCCTTTGGTTCTACTGAAATCCTGCATGGCGTGAGCATCGACATCGCCGATGGCGAGTTCGTTACGCTGGTCGGCCCGTCGGGCTGCGGCAAGTCCACCTTGCTCAGGATGATCGCCGGACTGGAAGGCGTCACCGGCGGTGAGATTTCCATCGGAGACCGCGTCGTCAACAATGTCGCGCCCAAGGAGCGCGATATTGCCATGGTGTTCCAGAACTACGCGCTCTACCCGCACATGACGGTCGCCGAGAACATGGCCTTCTCGCTGAAGCTGAAGAGCGCACCGAAAACGGAGATCGAGACCCGGGTGCAGCGCGCCGCCGAGATCCTCGGCCTCGTGCCACTCTTGTCGCGTTACCCGCGCCAGCTCTCCGGCGGCCAGCGCCAGCGCGTCGCCATGGGTCGCGCCATCGTGCGCGATCCGCAGGTCTTTTTGTTCGACGAGCCGTTGTCGAACCTCGACGCCAAGCTGCGCGTCGCCATGCGCGCCGAGATCAAGGAACTGCACCAGCGTCTCAAGACGACCACCGTCTACGTCACCCACGACCAGATCGAGGCAATGACCATGGCCGACAAGATCGTCGTCATGCATGACGGTATCGTCGAGCAGATCGGCCAGCCGCTGGAACTCTACGACCGCCCCGACAACCTCTTCGTCGCCAGCTTCATCGGCTCGCCGGCGATGAACTTCCTGCACGGCGAGATCGGCGCCGACGGCGAACCCGCCTTCAAGGGCAAGGGCGGCATTTCGATTCCGCTGAACGGCGCGGGCGCCGCCGACAAGGGTGCTAAGGTCGTGCTCGGCGCGCGGCCCGAGCATCTGAGGCTTTCCGACGACGGCTTCCCCGTCGAGATCGTCGTCATCGAGCCCACCGGCTCGGAAATCCAGGTCATCGGCCGCACGCCGGGAGGCGAGGAGATCGTCGCCAATTTCCGGGAGCGCCACGGATTCCAGCCAGGCCAGACGATCAGGCTCGCCGCCGAGCCGGGCCTTGTCCACCTTTTCGACGGAGAAACCGGAAAGCGGCTCTGAGCTTTATCGAACCAAGGTGCCCGGCCGCTCGCCGGACACATTGCGCGCATAACCACTGGGAAAAGTTCACAAGGAGGAAGTGACGATGAAATTCACCAGACGTGACGTAATCCGCACCGGTGCGGCAGCCGCCGCAGCCGGCGTCATGGGCAGCCGCCTTTCCGGCCCCGCCTTCGCCCAGGGCGCGCCGAGCTACAAGCCCGAGGAAGGCGCCTCGCTCCGCGTGCTGCGCTGGTCGCCCTTCGTGCCGACCGACGAGGAGCAGTGGATCGCCAACACCAAGCGCTTCACCGATGCCACCGGCGTCGAGGTCCGCATCGACAAGGAAAGCTGGGAAGACATCCGCCCGAAGGCCGCCGTCGCCGCCAATGTCGGCTCCGGCCCCGACATCATGTGGGTCTGGTTCGACGACGCGCACCAGTATCCCGAGAAGCTGCTCGACGTCACCGAACTGGCCGACTATCTCGGCGGCAAGTATGGCGGCTGGTATGACGGCGGCAAGGGCTACGCGACCAAGGACGGCAAGTTCATCGGCCTGCCGCTGGCGGCCATCGGCAACGCCATCGTCTACCGCGACAGCTGGGTCAAGGAAGCCGGCTTCCAGGAGTTCCCGAAGGACACGGCGGGCTTTTTGGAGCTCTGCAAGGCGCTGCAGAAAACCGGCCATCCGGCGGGCTTCACCCATGGCCACGGCGTCGGTGACGGCAACAACTACGCCCACTGGCTGCTGTGGAGCCACGGCGGCAAGATGGTCGACGAGGGAGGCAAGGTCGTCATCAACAGCCCCGAGACGATGAAGTCCATCGAATATGCGATGGAGCTCTACAAGACCTTCATCCCCGGCACCGAGAGCTGGCTCGACGTCAACAACAACCGCGCCTTCCTGGCCGGAGAACTGGGCGTCATCGCCAACGGCATCTCCGCCTACAACTCGGCCAAGACCAGCGACGACCCGAAGCTCCAGGAGATCGCCAAGGACATCCGCACCACCAACCTGCCGATCGGCCCGGTCGGCCAGTCGGTGGAGCTGCACCAGACCACCACCGCGGTGATCT
>JALYWP010000145.1 GCA_030852655.1 Pseudomonadota bacterium
TATTCGTCGCCGCCATGCGCGAATGGAAGAAGAGCTTCGAGAAGGGGGCGAAGTCGCCGCTCGGGTTGCAGACGCGCATCGACAAGGCGATGGACCTGGCGCTGACGCGCGAGATGGAACGGCTGGAAGGCCGGCTCGGCTTCCTCGCCACAATCGGGTCGGCAGCGCCTTTCATCGGCCTGTTCGGCACGGTGGTCGGCATCATGACGTCCTTCCAGGCGATCGCCGGCTCGAAGTCGACCAACCTCGCCGTCGTCGCTCCCGGCATCGCCGAGGCGCTGCTTGCCACGGCAATCGGCCTGCTTGCCGCCATACCCGCCGTCATCGCCTACAACAAGCTGTCGTCCGACGCCGGCAAGATCGCCGTCAGGATGGAGGGCTTCGCGGACGAGTTCTCCGCCATACTCTCGCGGCAAATCGATGAAAAAGTCGCGCAGAAGGCTTGAGGGATAGACGATGGGAATGTCGGTAGGAGCCGCCGGGCGCGGCGGACGGGGCCACAGGCGGCGCGGGCGCCATCACGGCCTGATCTCCGAGATCAACGTGACGCCTTTCGTCGACGTGATGCTGGTGCTCCTGATCATCTTCATGGTGGCGGCGCCGCTTTTGACGGTCGGCGTGCCGATCGACCTGCCGGAGACGCGGGCCAATGCGATGAACCCGGAGACGCAGCCAATCACCATCTCGGTCAACGAGAGCGGACAGATCTATCTGCAGGAGACCGAGATACCGCTCGACGAGGTGGTCGCCAAGCTCAATGCGATCGCCACGACCGGCTACGAGGAGCGCATTTATGTGCGCGGCGACAAGACCACCAATTACGGCACCGTGATGCAGGTCATGGCCCGCATCCAGGCTGCCGGCTACACCAAGATCGGACTCGTCACCCTGCAGGAACAGGACGACACCTGAAGCATGAAGACCGGCCTCACGACATCGATGGTGCTGCATGCGGCCGTGATCGGCTTCGGGCTGATCTCGCTGTCGGCCCCGAAGCCGTTCGAGGTGCTCGACGTCGAGTCGCTGCCGGTCGACCTCGTGCCGGTGGAATCGATTACCCAGATCCAGCAGGGCGACAAGCAGGCGACCGTCAACGAAAAGCCGACGCCGAAGCCGACCGAGAAGACCGAGACCGTGCCCGACGCAGAGAAGGTCGGCGAGAACAAGGTCGACACCGACAAGAAGGCGACACCGGAGGTGCGGCCGAAGGAAGTCGAGGCTGCGGCGGTGCCCAAGGAAGCGCCGCAGCCCGAGCCCAAGCCCGTCGAGCGGCTGGAACCCGATCCCGTCGTCGAGGCCGAGCCGAAGGTGGCAGCCGTGCCGGCGACCGAGCTGATGGCGCAGCCCGAGCCGAAGCAGGAGGTCGAGCCGGATCCGGTGAGCGAGGCGATCGCCGCCAACGAGACGGCGCAAGACGCGGTCGAACTGCCGACGGAAGCGCCCGCCCCGACGGCGAGGCCGAAGCCGCCGCAGGCGCAGACCGCCAAGACGGTGGATCGCAAGGAAGCCGAAAAACCGGTAAAACAGGCAGCCGCGCGGCCGAAGTCGGAAGAGAAGGAGTTCGACGCCGACGAGGTGGCGGCTCTCCTCAACAAGGAGAAGGCATCCGGCGGCGGCGCCAAGCGCTCGACCGAGACGGCCTCGCTCGGCGGCGACAGGTCAACGGGCGGCACCAAGCTCTCGCAGAGCGAGATGGATGCGCTGCGCGGCCAGGTGCAGCGCTGCTGGAACATCCCGGCCGGCGCGGCCGACGCCGGCAATCTGCGCGTCTCCGTCCAGTTCCGGCTCGATCGCTCCGGTGCGCTGGAAGGCAGCCCGCAGGTCATCAGGGGCGGCGGCAGCGCCGGCGTCGAGCGTGCGGCGGCGGAAGCCGCGCGTCGCGCGGTATCGCGTTGCGCTCCCTACAATCTTCCCTCCGAAAAATACGAAGCCTGGGCTGACGTGATCGTCAATTTCGACCCCAGCGAGATGTTCTGACGCGGCGTCTGCCAGTCATTAGCAAAGAGGTTCGACTGCATGAAAAGATTCTTCAGAGCGATGATGACCGCCGTGGCGCTGTCCGCAGG
>JALYWP010000193.1 GCA_030852655.1 Pseudomonadota bacterium
CGATCAACCTGAGATAGAATCTCTACTTATCAAAAATCTCCTTGGTTGCAACGGATTTTTGCTGGAACCTGCGGTCGTGGCTGTGCAGCCTGGAGCGAATTTCGAGGGTCGCCCTTGACCGAACCGAAAACCGCAGCCATGTGACGGGCCAAGTGTTACTTCCGGCGTCGAGATATTTGTTTCCCGCCCCACAGGAATGACAAGCGCTCATGGATGTCGTCGTCGTCGAATCGCCTGCGAAGGCGAAAACGATCAACAAGTATCTCGGCCGCAACTACAAGGTTCTGGCCTCCTATGGCCATGTCCGTGACCTGCCGGCCAAGGATGGCTCGGTGCGTCCCGACGACGATTTTTCCATGTCGTGGCAGGTCGACGGCCCCGCGTCGAAGCGACTCGGCGACATCGCGAAGGCCGTCAAGGACGCCGATGGGTTGATCCTCGCCACCGACCCGGATCGCGAAGGCGAAGCCATCTCCTGGCATGTGCTCGAAGTGCTGAAGAACAAGCGCGTGCTGAAGGACAAGCCGGTCAGCCGCGTTGTCTTCAACGCCATCACCAAAAAGTCCGTGCTAGATGCGATGGCCAATCCGCGCGAGATCGACGCGCCGCTGGTCGAGGCCTATCTCGCCCGCCGCGCGCTCGACTATCTTGTCGGCTTCACCTTGTCGCCGGTTCTCTGGCGCAAGCTGCCGGGCTCACGCTCGGCCGGCCGCGTGCAGTCGGTGGCACTTCGCCTCGTCTCCGACCGCGAGGTCGAGATCGAAAAATTCATCCGCCAGGATTACTGGCAGATCGCAGCCACGCTTGGGACGCCGCGCGCCGACAGCTTCGAGGCCCGCCTCACCGGCTTCGAGGGCAAGCGTCTGCAGAAGCTCGACATCGCCTCGCAGGCCCAGGCCGACGACATCCGCTCCATGCTCGAAGGCGCGTCGTTCAAGGCGATTTCGGTCGAGGCGAAACCGACGAAACGCAATCCCGGCCCGCCCTTCACCACCTCGACGCTGCAGCAGGCTGCGTCGTCGCGGCTCGGCTTTTCGGCGACCCGCACCATGCAGATCGCGCAGCGCCTCTATGAAGGCTTCGACATCGGCGGCGAAACGGCCGGCCTCATCACCTACATGCGTACCGATGGCGTGCAGATGGCGCCGGAGGCGATCAGTGCGGCCCGCGCCGCGATCGGCAAGGAGTTCGGCGAAAAGTACCTGCCGGAAAAGCCGCGTTATTATTCGACCAAGGCGAAGAACGCGCAGGAAGCCCACGAGGCGATCCGCCCGACCGACTTCTTCCGCACGCCGGGCTCGGTGCGCCAGTATCTCGATGCCGACCAGTTTCGCCTCTACGACCTGATCTGGAAGCGCGCTATTGCCAGCCAGATGAATCCTGCGGAGATCGAGCGCACCACGGCCGAGATCGAGGCCGTCAACGGCGGTCGCGCCGCCACCTTGCGCGCTGTCGGCTCGGTGATCCGCTTCGACGGCTTCATCGCCGCCTACACCGACCAGAAGGAAGACGACGCCGAGGACGAGGAGGACCGCCGCCTGCCGGAAATCCGCGCCGGCGAAGCGCTGAAGCGCGAGAAGATCGACGTCACCCAGCACACCACCGAGCCGCCGCCGCGCTACACCGAAGCGACGCTGATCAAGAAGATGGAAGAGCTCGGCATCGGCCGTCCCTCTACCTACACGGCGATCCTGAAGACGCTGGAGGATCGCGAATACGTCGCCATCGACAAGCGCCGCCTGATCCCGCAGGCCAAGGGCCGGCTGCTCTCGGCCTTCCTCGAAAGCTTCTTCGAGAAATATGTCGAATACGACTTCACCGCCTCGCTGGAGGAAAAGCTCGACGAGATTTCCGACGGCAAGCTCGAATACAAGCAGGTGCTGCGCGACTTCTGGCGCGACTTCTCGGCTTCCATCGACGACATCAAGGACCTTCGCATCTCCGAGGTGCTCGACGCGCTGAACGAGGATCTGGCGCCGCTGCTGTTTCCGGCACGCGCCGACGGCAGCGACCCGCGCATCTGCCCGAAATGCGGCACCGGCAATCTGTCGCTCAGGCTCGGGAAAAGCGGCGGCTTCATCGGCTGCTCGAACTATCCCGAATGCACCTACACCCGCCAGTTCGGTGCCGAGGGTGCAGAGAACGGCGAGGCCGAGGGACCGAAGGAACTCGGCAAGGATCCCTACACCGGCGAGGAAATCACGCTCAGGACCGGCCGCTTCGGCCCCTATATCCAGCGTGGCGAAGGCAAGGAGGCCAAGCGCTCAAGCCTGCCCAAGGGATGGACGCCCGATTCGATCGACCACGAGAAGGCTCTGGCGCTGCTGTCGCTGCCGCGCGACGTCGGCCAGCATCCGGAGTCGGGCAAGATGATCTCCGCCGGCCTCGGTCGCTACGGGCCGTTCGTGCTGCATGACGGCACCTACGCCAATCTCGAATCGATCGAGGACGTCTTCTCCATTGGCCTCAACCGCGCTGTCACGGTGATAGCGGAGAAAATGTCAAAGGGCCGCGGCGGGCGTAACGGCGGAACCCCGGCGGCGCTCAAGGAGTTGGGCGAGCATCCGGACGGTGGCAAGGTCACCGTTCGCGACGGGAGATACGGACCTTACGTGAACCACGAGAAGATCAACGCCACGCTGCCGAGAGGCAAGGACCCGATGTCGGTGACGCTTGAGGAGGCGGTACAACTGATCGCCGAGAAGGCAGCCAAGGGCGGCGGCGCACGACGCCCCGCGCGCAAGGCGGCGGCCAAGACCGGCGCCAAGAAGCCGGCTGCGAAGAAGGCCGCCGCGAAGAAAAAGGCCTGAAATGGCACGGCGGATTCCCGGCGCCGGAAAGCCCGCCGTCAAGCGCGCCGCGAAAGGCGACTTCCGGCCGACAAAGGAAGACATCCTCAAATACATCCACGAGAACCCCGACCGCTCGGGCAAGCGCGAGATCGCCAAGGCGTTCTCGCTGAAGGGCCAGGATCGCGTCTGGCTGAAGGACATGCTGCGCGACCTGCAGGATGAAGGCCTGCTCAACAAGGAGCGCAAACGCCTTACCCGGGCCGGCAGCCTTCCGCATGTCAGCGTGCTGGAGGTCTATTCGCGCGACGCCGACGGCGCGCTTCTGGCCCGGCCGAGCGAGTGGAACGAGCGTTTCGGCGAGCCGCCGGTCGTTTCGCTGCGCCCCTCGCGCAGCGGCCCGGCCCCTGGCATAGGCGACCGCGTTTTGGCCAAGACCTTCCCCTCCGACGAAGCGGAAGGCCCCGCCTATACCGGCCGCGTCATGAAGGTTTTCGAGAAGCGTGCCGAGGCGGTGCTCGGCGTGCTCAGGCAGGCCGACGACGGCTCCTTCCGCATCGAGCCGGTCGAGCGGCGCCAGCCCGAGATGACCGTTTCGCGCGACGATCTCGGCGGTGCCGAAAAAGGCGATCTCGTCGAGGTCGAGCAGGTGTCGTCGGCGCGTTATGGTCTCCCCCGCGCCCGCGTCATCCAGAGGCTCGGCTCGCTGACCTCGGAAAAGGCGGTCTCGATGATCGCCATTCACGCGCATGAGATACCGCACATCTTTCCGCAGGAAGTGCTGTCTGAAGCCGAAGTCGCGAAGCCCGCCACGATGGCAGGCCGCGAGGATTTCCGGCACCTGCCGCTTATCACGATCGACCCGGCCGACGCCAAGGATCATGATGACGCTGTCCATGCGGAGCCGGACAGCGACGAGAAGAATGTCGGCGGCGTTATCGTCACGGTCGCCATAGCCGATGTGGCCGCCTATGTCCGCTGGGGCTCGGCACTCGACAGCGAAGCGCTGAAGCGCGGCAATTCTGTCTATTTCCCCGACCGCGTCGTGCCGATGCTGCCCGAGCGCATCTCCAATGACCTATGCTCGCTGAAGGAGGGCGTCGACCGGCCAGCGCTTGCCGTCAAGATGACGTTCTCCGCCGAGGGACGGAAGATACGCCACTCCTTCCACCGCGTCATGATGAAGTCGGCGGCGAAGCTCGCCTACCGCCAGGCGCAGGCGGCGGTCGACGGTGCCCCCGATGACGTCACCCGCCCCATCCTCGATACGGTGCTGAAGCCGCTCTGGGACGCCTATGCCGTGCTGAGGCGCGGCCGCACCGACCGCCAGCCACTCGAACTCGACCTGCCGGAGCGTAAAATCCTGCTGAAGCCCGACGGCACCGTGGACAAGGTGATCGTCCCCGACCGCCTCGACGCTCACAAGCTGATCGAGGAATTCATGATCCAGGCGAATGTCGCGGCGGCCGAGACGCTGGAGGCGAAACTCCAGCCCCTGGTCTACCGCGTCCACGACGCCCCGTCGCTTGCCAAGCAGGAATCGCTGCGCGAGTTCCTGGCCACGCTCGGCATGTCGCTGGCGCGTGGCGCGCAACTGACGCCGCGCGCGTTCAACGGCATCCTGGCGCAGGTCGAGGGCGCCGACAACGAGGCGCTGGTCAACGAGGTGGTGCTGCGTACCCAGAGCCAGGCGATCTATTCGCCGGAGAATCTCGGCCATTTCGGCCTGAACCTGCGCCGCTACGCGCATTTCACCTCGCCGATCCGGCGCTATGCCGATCTCATCGTCCACCGCGCCCTGATCTCGTCGCTGAAGCTCGGCTCCGACGGCATCACCCGCGCCGAGGAGGAGCGGCTGGAGGAGATCGCCGGCCTGATCTCCGCCACCGAGCGCCGCGCCATGGCCGCCGAGCGCGAGACGGTCGACCGGCTGATCGCCGCCTATCTCGCCGAGCAGGTCGACCAGACCTTCGAGGCGCGCATCTCCGGCGTCACCAAGGCGGGACTATTTGTCCAATTGCCGCAGTATGGCGCCGATGGTTTCATCCCTATATCTTCGCTCGGAGACGATTATTACCATTTCGATGAAGCCGCGCGCGCCCTGTTCGGCAGCCAGTCGGGCAAGGGTTTCCAGCTCGCGGACCATGTTGAGGTCAAGCTGGTCGAGGTGGCGCCGCTCGCCGGCGCGATGCGCTTCGAGATGCTGAGCGAGCCGAAACCCCTGCCGGGGTCGAAGCGCTCGTTCCACAAATCGAAGGGCGGCCGGAAATTGCGTGAACGCGCGTCGCAGCCGCGCCGCGGCAAAAGGAGATGAGAATGGAAACCCAGGTCTTCGGCGGCGAGCACCACACCGGCCGCATCGCCCGGCCGCTCTGGAACGCCATGTGGAACGGTTTCCGCTGCCGCTGCCCGAAATGCGGCGAAGGCAAGCTCTTCTCGGCCTTCCTGAAGATCGCGCCGGCCTGCGATCGCTGCGGCGAGGAGTTCCATCACCACCGCGCCGACGACCTGCCGGCCTATCTCGTCGTGGTCATCGTCGGCCATGTGATCATCGGCGCCTTCATGGGCGTCGAGGCCAACAGCTCGCTGTCCACCTGGCAGCATCTGGCGATCTGGGCGCCGCTGACGGTCATCATGTCGCTCGCCCTGCTCCGCCCGGTCAAGGGCGCGGTCGTCGGCCTGCAATGGGCGCTCTACATGCACGGCTTCGGCGGCGAGACCGACGCCATCGACACCCATCCGGAAGCCTAGGCGCGTCCCTGCGGACGCGCACTGCGCACCATCCTGAGCCCTTGAACCTGCCCGCCGGAACGCCGGATCGTCCGATCCCGGCGTCAGCGCGTCCAGTTCGGCCAGGGATATTC
>JALYWP010000194.1 GCA_030852655.1 Pseudomonadota bacterium
GCGATGATGCCGGGTCTCAACAACGGCAGCGTCACGCGCCGGAACGCCATCCAGGGCGTCGCGTAGAGATCGGCGGCCGCCCGTTCCAGCGTGAGGTCCATGCTTTCCAGCCTGGCGCGGATCGGCAGATAGGCGAAGGGAATGCAGAAGGCTGTGTGCGCCAGGATCAGGTAGCCGAGGCCGGAATAGCCCGTCCACACCTTGATGCGCGAGAACACGATCAGCAGTGCCACCGCCGTGACGATCTCCGGCACCATCAGGGGCTGGTTGATGAAGGCGTATTTGAAGCCGAGCCCCGGATAGCGTGCGGTTCGCGTCGTCGCGATAGCCGCCATGGTCGCCGCGACCGTGGCGGCAGTGGCGGCCCAGGCGGCGATGATGAAGGAGCGCATGGCCGCGTCCTGCACGGCTTGGTTGCGCCACGCCTCGACGAACCATTTGAGGGACAGTCCTCCCCAGGTCGTGACGGAATCGCTGGCGTTGAACGCATAGGCGACGAGCGTCACGATCGGCAGATAGAGCGCCGCGAAGGTGAAAAGCGCAACGGCACCGAAGCCCGGCTGCGCCCTTATCTCGAAATGCCGGCTAGCCATGCCGGACCTCCGAGTTCGACACGTTGCGCACATAGACCAGGAGCGCGACCATCACCAGCGCCATCAGGGTGATGGAAAGAGCCGCTCCCAGCGGCCAGTTGCGGCCGGCGCCGAACTGCAGCTCGATCAGGTTGCCGAGCATCATGTTCTTGCCGCCGCCCAGCACGCGCGGGATCACGTAGGCGCCCAGCGAGGGGATGAAGACCAGTATGGAGCCGGCGATGATGCCCGGCTTCACCAGCGGGACGATTATGCGCCTCAGCACGCTGAGCCGCCCGGCGTAGAGGTCGTAGCCCGCCTCCACCAGCCGGAAGTCGAGCTTCTCCATGCTTGCATAGAGCGGGAGCACCATCAGCGGCAGATAGACATAGACCATGCCGAACAGGATGGCCCAGTCGGTGTGCATGATCTGTATGGGCTCGTCGATGACGCCTGCTGCTCGAAGCAGCGAGTTGACGATGCCCTCGTTGCGGATCACCTGCTGCATGGCGAAAGTGCGGATCAGCAGGTTGGTCCAGAACGGAATGGTGACGAGGAAGACCCAGATTTCGCGCGTATGGCGCGGCCGCGTGGCGATAAAATAGGCGGTCGGGAAGCCGAGCAGCAGGGTGACGGCCGTCGTTATGAAGGACAGCCTCAGCGAGCGCCAGAAGATCGACAGATGCGCGTCGGCAAAAGTCAGCGTGTCGTCGAAGATGTCGCGCTGGAGGAAGACGGAAAACCATCCGTCGAGCGAGAACTCCCCGAACTTCACGTCGCCGTAGTCGCCCTTCACCATGAACGAATAGGCGAGCATGACAAAAAGCGGCCCGATGGCCGCGACGAAGATGATGACCAGCGCCGGCGCCGAAAGCAGCCAGCGGGAGCGGATGTCGTCGCGCTGCGCCCGCCTGGCGATTTCGGCCGCGCTTGACATGCCTCAGTCCCTCAGGACCTGTGCGGCGTCGGCCGCGATCTCGACCCCGGCGCGCTCGCCGATCTCGAAACCGCATGGCTCGGTCCGCGCGTTCTGCTGACGCACCGTGAACGTGCCGCCGCCGTCGAGCCCGACATGGATGTGCGTGTCCGTGCCGAAATAGACGACGTTCTCCACCGTGCCGGAAAGCTGGCCACCGTCCTTGACGGCGCGGGCGTGCTCGGGCCTGACGACGATGGTTGCTTCGCCGCTCGGGGTGAAGCCTTCGGCGACGCTGGCTGATATTTCCGCGCCGGACGCAAGGCGCACCCGCGCCGCGCCATCCTCCGCGCCGACCACTGACGCCGTAAGAAAATTGGTCTCGCCGATGAAGTCGGCTACGAAGCGGTCGGCGGGCTTGTCGTAGATATCCGAGGGCGAACCGACCTGCAGGATCCTGCCCTTCGACATCACCGCGATGCGGTCCGACATCGTCAACGCCTCTTCCTGGTCGTGCGTGACGAAGACGAAGGTGATGCCGGTCTCGCTCTGCATGCGCTTGAGCTCGATTTGCATCTCCTTGCGCAGCTTGTAGTCGAGTGCCGACAGCGGCTCGTCGAGGAGCAACACCTTGGGACTGGGCGCCAGCGCCCGGGCCAGCGCGACACGCTGAGCCTGGCCGCCTGATATCTGGTCGGTGCGCCGGCCTCCGAGTTCCTCCATGTGGACCAGCTTCAGCATGGCGGCGACGCGGGCCGCCGTCTCCTCCTTGGGCCGCCCCAGCATCTCGAGCCCGAAAGCGATATTCTCTGCGACCGTCAGGTGGGGAAACAGCGCGTAGCTCTGGAAAACCGTGTTGACCGGCCGCTTGAACGGAGGCAGGCCGGCGATGTCCTCTCCATAGAGCAGGATCGCGCCCTCGGTCGGATATTCGAAGCCGGCGATGAGCCTGAGCAAGGTGGTCTTGCCGCAGCCGGACGGCCCCAGAAGCGTGAAGAACTCGTTCTCGCGGATGGCGATCGAGACATTGTCGAGGGCGCGAAGCGCGGACTGACCCTGCCCGAACGCCTTGACGATCCCCCTTGCCTCAATCGCGACGCGCGTGTCCTGTGCCCCTGCAGGCTCCGGCATACTCTGCACCTGTGTCCTTCCCCGGTGCTGCTGCAAGCGGTGCGGTCGCCGTCGCGTCAGCATTCTCGTTTGCACCAGCGTATTTGACGGCTTGGCTTCCGGCAAGGTGGCTCGCTATGAACGTATCGACACAGGAGCAGCGGAATGACGAAAGCCGACATCATCATCGAAAACGCGCGGGTGCTGACGTTGGACCCGCAAAATCGCCGCGCGGAGGCGGTTGCGATCGCCGGCGGCTCCATTCTCGCGCTGGGGGATCGCCATACGCTTGCCGGCCTTGCCGGGCAAGCGACCCGCCGCATCGACGCCGGCGGCGCTTCGGTGCTGCCGGGTTTCATCGACAGCCATATCCATCTCTTCGCTGGCGGCGCGCAGTTGCAGAGCCTCTCGCTGGCAGGGCTGGCGGGCTTCGACGCCATCGCTTCGGCGATTCGGGAGCGCGCCGCGCGACGCATCGACCCCGGCATACTGGTCGCCGAGCAGGCGGCGTATTTCATGTTCGGCGACAGGGAGCCGATCACGCGGCAGTTGCTCGACCGCGTCCTGCCGGACTATCCGCTGGCGCTGTTTGCGAGCGACCACCATACGATGTGGGCGAATACGGCCGCCCTCAAGGCCGCGGATATCCTGCACGGCCGCGAGACGCCGCCCGGAAGCGAGATTGTCCTGGGGGACGACGGGCTGGCCACCGGCGAGTTGCGCGAGTTCGAGGGCTTCGCGTCGATCACGGATCTCACCCCGACCGGCGGCCGCGAGATGCTCGGCCTGATGGGTCATGAACCGAAGTCGCCGCCGACCCCGGAACAG
>JALYWP010000203.1 GCA_030852655.1 Pseudomonadota bacterium
ATCTCTATCACGAGATGATCGAGTCGGGCGTCAACAAGGACCCCCACGAGAACAACGGCTCCGCCGCCGGCTCCAAGGCCGCGCTTGTCTATGGTCAGATGAACGAGCCGCCGGGCGCCCGCGCCCGCGTCGCCCTGTCCGGCCTGACGGTGGCCGAGCATTTCCGCGACCAGGGCCAGGATGTGCTGTTCTTCGTGGACAACATCTTCCGCTTCACGCAGGCGGGCTCGGAAGTGTCGGCGCTGCTCGGCCGCATTCCTTCGGCGGTGGGCTACCAGCCGACGCTCGCCACCGACATGGGCGCGCTGCAGGAGCGCATCACCACCACCACGACAGGCTCGATCACCTCGGTGCAGGCCATCTACGTGCCTGCCGACGACCTGACAGACCCGGCGCCGGCCACGTCCTTCGCCCACCTCGACGCGACGACCGTGCTCAACCGCGCCATCTCTGAAAAGGGCATCTACCCGGCCGTCGACCCGCTCGACTCGACCTCGCGCATGCTCGACCCGATGATCGTCGGCGAGGAGCACTACCAGGTCGCCCGCCAGGTGCAGGAGACGCTGCAGCGCTACAAGTCGCTGCAGGACATCATCGCCATCCTGGGCATGGACGAGCTTTCCGAAGAGGACAAGGTGACTGTGGCGCGCGCCCGCAAGATCGAGCGCTTCCTGTCGCAGCCCTTCTTCGTCGCCGAGGTGTTCACCGGCTCGCCGGGCCAGCTCGTGCCGCTCGAGGACACGATCAAGAGCTTCAAGGGCCTCGTCAACGGCGAATACGACCACCTGCCGGAAGCCGCCTTCTACATGGTCGGCGGCATCGAGATGGCGGTCGCCAAGGCGCAGAAGCTGGCCGCCGAAGCGGCCTGAGCGAATAGCGAATAGGGAGTAGCGAATAGGATAGGCAGCTCGGCGAAGTTGGCACACCAACTATTCGCTATTCGCTATTCACTATTCGCTAGTTGAAGATGGCTGAAGCTTTCCAGTTCGAACTCGTCTCGCCCGAGCGCCTGCTCGTCTCCGAGCAGGTGGAATCGGTCGTCATTCCGGGCGCGGAAGGCGAGATGACCGTCATGGCCAACCACGCGCCGGTCATGACCACCATCAAGCCGGGCGTCGTGACGGTGAACACCGCTGCCGGCGCCACCGAGCGCTACTGCGTGTTCGGCGGCTTCGCCGACATATTGCCGACCGGCTGCACGCTGCTCGCCGAATCGGCCGTTGCGACCTCTGCGATCGACCGCGACGACCTCGCCAAGCGCATCCAGGACGCGCGCGAGGACGTCGCCGACGCCAAGGACGACCAGACCCGCACCAAGGCCGAGCAGTATCTCAGCCACCTCACCACGCTGGAAGCTGCGATCTAAAGCGCATCGCGATCTTTCAGATTTGCTTCCTGCCCTTTAGGACCTTGTTTTTACGCATGTCGTTGCCCCGAAACCGGGACCACTTTCGGGAGACATGCTTTAAGCGCCGACACTGGCCGAAAAACGAAAAAAGCGAGGTTCTGCCTCGCTTTTTTCTTGAGCACAGCTCAGCCGGCCGATGCCGGCTGTGCCAGGATATCAGACGACGCGGACCTCGACGTCGCCGACGCCCTCGACATGGCCCTTCAGCACATCGCCGCGCTTCACCGCGCCGACGCCGGACGGCGTTCCCGACATGATGACGTCGCCAGGGGCCAGCCGGAACAGGCCGGACAGATAGCTGATCATTTCCGGCACCTTCCAGATCATCTGGTTGAGGTCGCCGGTCTGCTTGCGCTCGCCGTTCACGTCCA
Organism: Pseudomonadota bacterium; assembly: GCA_030852655.1. GTDB lineage: Bacteria > Pseudomonadota > Alphaproteobacteria > Rhizobiales > Rhizobiaceae > Mesorhizobium_K. Next base: position 1,780 of record JALYWP010000203.1, read on the forward strand.
GCCAGACCGCGCCCTGCGCCGGATGGCCGATCTCCGAGGCAGGCACCAGCGGCGAGCATGGCGCCGACTGCTCGAAAGCCTTGCCGACTTCCCACGGGCGGCCCATCTCCTTCGCCTTGCCCTGCAGGTCGCGCCGCGTCATGTCCAGGCCGACGCCATAGCCCCAGACGCAATCGAGCGCCTTCTCGACGGGGATGTCGACGCCACCGCTCTTCAGCGCGACGACCATTTCGATCTCGTAATGCACGTCCTCGGAGGCCGGCGGATAGGGGAACTCGCCGCTGCTATCCAGATTGTCTGCATTCTTCTGAAAGAAGAAGGGCGGCTCCTTGTTCGGGTCATGTCCCATCTCCACCGCGTGGGCGGCGTAGTTGCGCCCGACGCAATAGACCCGGTGCACCGGAAACCACTGGTCGGACCCGGCGACCGGCAGCGCGGCGATGGCCGGCGGATCGATCACATATGTATCCATTGGGGCTGCCTTTTCGAGGCGTGCGCTATCGGGCATGTTCAACTCCTGACTCCTGCATAATATTCGATGCGTTTTTCAAAGCGGGCGACGATGTCGGCCGCCGTTAGGGCGAAGGCGAACAGCAGAAGGATGAGCGCCCAGAAATGGGCCATCAGGAAATTCTGCTGGTAGAGATTGAACAGGGCGCCGACGCCGATGATCGAAACCAGAAGCTGGCCGATCACTACCCCCTTGACGCCGCGGATCATGCCCAGCCTGATGCCGGCAAGAATCTCGGGGAGCGCGGCCAGGAGAATGATCTTCGCCCGCTCGAAGCGCGAGGCCCCGAAGGAATGCGACATTTCGAGAAGTGAGGGCGAAACGCTCTGCACGCCGGCCCTGGTGTCGAGGACGATGATCCAGACGGCGAACATGAACACGGTCACGATCACGGTCGGCGTGCCGAGCCCGAACAGGATCATGATGACCGGCACCAGCGCCGAGAGCGGGGCGGACAGGAATGTGTTCACCCACATGTTGAGCATCTTGTCGGCGGCCGGCACCAATCCCATCAGCAAGCCGAGCGCGATGCCGACGACCAGCGCCAGCACGAGGCCGTAGACGTAGGAGTAGAGAGTGATGCCCATGGCGCTGGCGAAGCTGCGCGAGGTGACCACGTCGCCCATCGCCACCATGACCTCGGAGAACGGCGGGAAGAGCATGACAAGCTGGAACTGCCCGATGATCTCCCACAGCACGATCCAGACGAGGAGCGATGCCATCTTGGGGACGTTGTAACCGAAGATCCTCATCGGTCACTCCACGTATTTCTTGATGTTGTGCCAGATCTCCTCGACCGTATCGAGATAGACGGGGTCGCGCCGCAGCTCGTCGGGGCCGATGCCCTTCGGAATGTCGGGATCGATGATGCGCGACACGCGGCCGGGCCGCGGCGACAACATGATGATGCGATCGGAGACATAGACCGCCTCCTCGATGGAATGGGTGACGAACAGGAACGTCTTGTTCTCGACCTCACGGAGCCGGATCAAATCTTCCTGGAACTTGCGCCGCGTCTGCTCGTCGACGGCCGAAAAGGGCTCGTCCATCAGGAGCACGTCGGCATTCACGGCGAGCGCCCGGGCAAGGCCGACGCGCTGGCGCATGCCGCCCGACAGTTCGTGCGGGAATTTGTCCTCGAAACCGGAAAGCCCGACCTCGTTGATGTAGTGGCGCGCGCTCTCCTCGCGCCTGGCCTTGGCCACGCCCTGCATCTGCAGCCCGAAGGCGACATTGCGCAGCACGGTCGCCCACGGCATCAGCGCGAAATCCTGGAACACGAAGGCGCGCTCGGGGCCGGGTCCTGTGACCGGCTTTCCCTTGACCAGGATTTCGCCTGCGCTCGGCTTGAGAAGGCCGGCCACGATCTTGAGAAGCGTCGTCTTTCCGCAGCCCGACGGCCCGAGAAGGCTGGTCAGCTTGCCCTTTTCGAAGGTGAGGTCGACACCGTTCAGCGCAACCACGTCATTGCCGTAGATCTTGCTGATGCCACGCACTTCGATGATGGGCTCGGAGATCGCCTTCATCGCCGGGGCCGGGGTCGGTGCCGGATCGTTTCGGACCGCAAGTTTCATTTCGAACTCCGCTTTTCCGGCCGGAACAGAATCGCCTCGACCCATTGAAGGAACCCGACCGCCACGACCGCGAAGATCACGATCGAGGCGATGGTCGCGTACATATGCGCGAAATTGGCCACCGAACGGTGGAAGGTGATGAGGTCGCCGATGCCCGTCGGCGTGATGAGCAGCTCGGCCAGGACCACGCCGCTGAAGCCTTCGGCGACGCCCAGCCGCAACCCCGCGAACATCATCGGGCTGGCCGCCGGGATGACGATATACATGATCTGCTTGCGACGATCGCCCTGGAAGGAATGGCACATCGAGACCAGCGACGGCGGCACGTTGCGAACCGCCTTGTAGCTGTTGATGACGATGACCGGCATCGCCAGCATCACCACCGCCAGCACCTTGGCCGTCAGCCCGATGCCGTAGACGAAGGTGACGAGCGGGATCAGCGCCCCCATCGGGGCGGCCTGCATGACGATGAACACAGGCAGCGAGAACCACTCGACATCGTTGCGCAGGCCCATAGCGACGCCGGACGAGACGCCGACCACGAGCGAGAATGCAAGCCCGATGGCGAGCGGCTCCATCGTCCTGAGATAGGCGGCGCCCATCGAGCCGTCCGCGATCATTTCCCAGAATGCCGCGGCCGTCGCCGAAAATGTCGGGAAGGCGAAGTTGAAGCCGGTGCGCGCGGCGAATTCCCAGACGCCGAAGAGAAGGGCGAGCGAAAGGACTTTCCAGAGCAGCGTCATGCCGGAAATCCTTTCGAGTAGGCCCGCCGTATCGGCTCTGGGCCCGCTCAGGATTTCGTCGACGGTTTTGGCTGAGGTCATCTTTTCACCGTTGGGGAGTCTGCGCGAGTCCGCTTCCGCGAGGCGGCGCCGCCGCCTCGTGTGTGGGTTCTGATGCGGAAAGTACGTTCCGGCGCCGTCATATCC
>JALYWP010000263.1 GCA_030852655.1 Pseudomonadota bacterium
GCCCGGCGGTTACACCGCCTTGCCCATGCGCAATCCTACTACGAGAATGAGTGTCGTGTTCATGGGCGCGGACAATAAGGGGGGAAATCGGGCCGAGTCAATCGCGTTTTTCCCGTTTTGCTCTGCCGGGACACGCGGTTTCCAAGCACGGAGACCGATCGTCACAATTTTATCGACCTTGGAAACAGCCCTTCAACCATTCCCTCACACCCGGCCTTAACCGCGGGCTGCTAGCCTGCTTGGGAGAGGTCGGGCGGATAGGGACTGGACCGGATGTACTCACAGGAAGACGCGCCCGGAGAGACGGTTGCGCAGGAGCGCCGGGACGCGGCGCAGAGCGACGCACGCATCCTCGGACACGTCGTCCAGTGCGACGGCGCGCGCGCCACGATCGCGGCCTTCGCCGATGAGGAAGACGGCACCGTCACCGGCCAGTGGACGGTCGGCCGCATGATCTCGATCAATCTCGGCGGAACCCGAACGGTCGGCCTCGTCTACGGCATCGGCAAGGCCGACCTTGCCTGGAACCAGGGTGGCCGCAACCCCATCGAAGTATCCGTCGAACTGGTCGGCGAGGTGCGCGACCGCCAAGCGCCGTTGCCACCGGTCTTCGATCGCGGCATTACCTCCTACCCGCATGTCGGCGCCATCGCGCACCGCATCCGCACACGCGACCTGCAGGCGGTCTACGACCTTGCCGATCGCCACGCCATCACGATCGGCAATCTGTCGCAGGATGAAACGATCGAGGCGCGCATCGCCATCGACGACACGCTTGCGCGTCACTTCGCAATTGTCGGAACCACCGGCGTCGGCAAGTCGACGGCGGTGTCGCTGCTGATGCGCAAGGCGATCGAGGCGCGGCCGGATCTGCGCGTCCTGATTCTCGATCCGCACAATGAATTCGCCGCCTCGCTGCCGGAATACAGCGTGCGCGTCGATGCCTTGACGCTGGACCTGCCGTTCTGGATGTTCCGCCTGGAAGAGTTCACCGAAGTGCTGTTTCGCGGCCGCGAAACGGTGCCCGAAGAGGTCGACGTGCTGCGCGACCTCATCCCGATAGCGAAGAACCTCTATCGCAACCCCGCCGCCGGCGCCTTTGTGCGGCGAGGCGTCGATGCACTGACTGCGGACACGCCCGTGCCCTATCGCATGGCCGACCTGATCAAGCAGATCGACGAGCGCATGGGCCTGCTGGAGAGCAAGAACGACCGGCCGGTTCTGAAGTCGCTCAGGACCCGCATCGAATCGGCCGTCGGCGACCCGCGCTACAAATTCATGTTCAACTCACGGCTGATCGAGGACACGATTCACGAGACCATCGGCAACATCTTCCGCGTGCCGCATGGCGGACGTCCGGTCACCTGCTTCGAGATGGCCGGCATGCCGTCGGAAGTCGTCAACTCGGTCTGTTCAGTGCTGGCCAGGCTCGCCTTCGACCTCGCGCTGTGGAGCGAGGGCAAGCTGCGCCTGCTGGTGCTCTGCGAGGAAGCGCACCGCTACATGCCGGCCGACCCGCGGCTCGGCTTCGCGCCGACCAGGCATGCCCTTTCACGCATCGCCAAGGAAGGCCGCAAATATGGCTGCTATCTGGGCGTCGTGACGCAACGCCCAGGCGAACTGGACCCGACCATCCTGTCGCAATGCTCTACCTTCTTCGCGATGCGGCTCGCCAACGAGCATGACCAGGCGATCATCCGCTCGGCGATCGCGGATTCCTCGGCGTCCAGCCTGGCCTTCCTGTCGTCGATGGGCCAGCGCGAGGCGATCGCCTTCGGGGAAGGCGTCGCCACGACCATGCGGCTGAAGTTCGAGCGGCTCGACGCAAGCCTGATCCCCGGCTCGGCCAACCGCCACGAGGAGGAGGCCGCCCGCGACGGGGAGGCCGTCGACCTGATCAATATCGTCGAGCGGCTGCGCAACGTCCCCAAGGGACCCGGCAACCTTGCCTTCGCGGAGCCGGTCAGCGCCCAGTTGCAGCCCGGCGACCCCGGCTATCGCAAGCCGGAAACGACCGCGCCGCGGCCGGTTCCGGACCAGGATGCCATCGATTTCGGCTACGGACTGAAACCCGGCCGCTTCGGCTCGCGGTCGTAGCCGGCGCAGGTGCAGAAAACCGCCATTTGCCGGCCGACCTCACCTGATACAGCACACCCTAAGCGCAGACGCGGTTCCGCCCGGCGTGCTTGGCCTGGTAGAGTTGCTGGTCGGCGCGGCGGAACAGCGTCTCGGCGTTCTCCCTGCGATCCCAGATCGCGAGTCCGACGCTGGCGGTTACCTTCAGCTGGAGGTTGCCGGATACGATCGTCAGGCCGGCGATGGCCTTGCGGATGCGTTCGGCGAAACGCACCAGCGTCTCTATATCCATGTTGGGAGCCACCACGGCGAACTCCTCGCCGCCGAGGCGTGCGACCACGTCATGATAGCGTGTCATGTCCTTGAGGCAGCCGGCCACGGCCTTCAGCACCTCGTCGCCGACGTCGTGGCCGTGCGTGTCGTTGATCTGTTTGAAATGATCGAGATCGACGACCATCAGCCCGACCGGCCTCTCGATGCGACGGAACTCGCCGAGATATTCCTTGAGCGCTTCGTCGAAATAGCGCCGGTTCTGCATGCCGGTCAGCCCGTCGGTCAACGCCGCATATTCCAGCTTCTGCGAGCGGGCCGACAGCGTCTCGGTCATTGCGCGCAGCTTGCCTTCTTCCTTCACCTGCCTGCGGATTAGCGGGAAGATGAAGAAAAGCCCGAAGAACAGCCCCGTGGCGAGCAGAATTCCGGTGGCGAAGAGGAGCTTCGACAGATAGGCGAAACCTTCGTGCAGGCCCGGCCGGGTCACGCTGCTGGCGACGGAAAACAGCACGTCATAAGCATGAAAGATCATCACGCCAGCCGCAAGAATGACCGCGACGAACACGAAGAACGCGGCTTCTGACTTGTGGAGGCGCATATACTCCCCGCCGACTATCACCCTTGGCGCTTATGCCACGGCGCGCCTTACGGAGCGTTAACCGGGCCGCGCCGCGGCATGGAAGGCGTCAGATCAAAGGCCCGGAACCTTGCCGTCCGCCCCGGAAATGCGCAGCCAATGCGGGCCAAGCTGGTTGCGGAACCATGTCGACTGGCGCTTTGCGTATTGCCGCGTCGCTGTCTTGGCGCGGCTGACCGCCTCCGGCATGGAAATTTCGCCGCGCAGTGCGGCCCCGAATTCGCGCACCCCGATCGCCTTCATTGCCGGCAGTTGTGGATCGAGGCCCAGCGATGCAAGCGCCTTCACCTCTTCCAGCGCACCGGCTTCGACCATGGCGTCGAAGCGCCGGTCCATCCGCGCGACGAGTTCGGCGCGGTCGGGCTCGACGACGAGGAGGCGGGCGCTGTCGCGGTCGATTAGCGGCCTGCCGCGCTCCGCCTGCCATTCGAGGATCGAGCGGCCGGATGCTTCCAGCACCTCCAGCGCCCGCACGATGCGCTGGCCGTCGCCGGCGCGCAGCGTCATCGCGGCCTGCGGGTCCTCGCGCGTCAGGATAAGGTGGAGCTTTTCAGCGCCCTTGTCGGCAAGCTCGTCGCGCCAGCGCTCGCGGATCGGACCAGGTATGTCGGGCATCTCCGAAATGCCTTCTTCCAGCGCGCGGAAATAAAGGCCGGTGCCGCCCACGAAGATCGGGCACCTGCCCGAAAAGCTGCCGCCAGCGGCAAGCGAAATCACGTCGCGCATCCACGCTCCGGTCGAATAGGCGATGCCCGGATGCACATGGCCATAGAGCAGATGCGGTGCGCGGCCCATGTCGCGGGCGCTCGGGCGCGCCGTCAGCACGTCGAGGATCGAATAGACCTGCATGGAGTCTGCATTGACGATCGTGCCGCCGATGCGCTCGGCGAGCCCCAGCGCCAGCCTCGACTTGCCGCTCGCGGTCGGCCCCGCTATCAGGATCGCGTTTCTGATGCGCCCTTCCCAGCCGGATTTGCCGATGCCGCTCGTCGCCACGCTGATTTCCCATCCTGCCGCACGCTGCCTGTCGCGGCTGTTGGCGACTATGGCGTCCCAGGCGGTCGGTGCAAGTGCTGTCTCCTGGCTCGACGAGGACATCGCCTGCGACCTGGCCCTTCCTGAAGGCATAGGCAGGGACGCGGCGCGCAGCGTCCTGATGGACAAACTGGCATCGGAGCCCATCGACATCGTCGTCCACGACGCCTCCGTCCGGCGCAAGAAAATCCTGCTCGCCGACATGGATTCGACGATGATCGACCAGGAATGCATCGACGAACTGGCCGACGAAGTGGGGCTGAAGGAGCGCGTCGCCGCGATCACCGCTCGCTCGATGAACGGCGAGATCGCCTTCGAGCCGGCCTTGAGGGAACGCGTCGCGCTGATGAAGGACCTCGATCTGTCGGTCGTCGACCGCATCATCCGTGACCGCCTGACGCTCGCCTCCGGCGCCCGCACGTTGGTGCAGACCATGCGCCGAAACGGCGCCTGGACGGCGCTCGTCTCCGGCGGCTTCGACGTATTCACCTCGAAGATCGCGGAAAAGCTCGGCTTCCACGAAAACCGGGCAAATCGCCTGCACGCCATCGACGGTCGGCTGACGGGAGAAGTCGCCGAGCCGATTCTGGGACGCGCGGCGAAGGCCGAGGCGCTTTCCGAAATCGCCATTGGGCACGGTGCGGAGCCCGACGACGTGCTCGCCGTCGGCGACGGCGCCAACGACCTCGACATGATCCGGCTCGCCGGCATGGGCGTCGCGCTGCATGCCAAACCCGCCGTGGCGGCCGAAGCGAAGATACGCATCGACCACGGCGACCTCACCGCCCTGCTCTACCTGCAAGGCTACAAGCAGACCGAGTTCGCCGCGTGAGACCTTTTGAGGATTGAGTGGCGGGTCGCCAATCAAAATAAGGCTTGTGATAGGGTCGTCGATCGCCGTCGACATACGCAGATGCTCGGGACAGGCCCGAACACGACGAATCCTTGCTCAGTCCATCCGAATCGTCACGAAGCGCAACTCGCCGGTCTTCGAGGCAAGCATCAGCAGCGCGTTCTTGCGGCCCTGCTCCTTCAGCGCGGCGATGCGGTCGAGCACGTCCTTCGGCGTCGCGACGGATTCCTGCGCGATCTCGGTGATCACGTGGCCGGCGGTGACGCCGCGATCGGCGGCCGCCGAATCTGGCGCGACCTCGGTGACGACCACGCCCGAAACATCAGCGCCGACGCCGAACTTGCTGCGCGCCTCGTCGTCGAGTTCGCCCACCGTCATGCCGAGGATCGACGCGGTCGCGACCGGGCCGCTTTCCTCTCCGGACGGCGCGCCTTCCGTCTCGGCGAGTTTTTCGCCTTCCTCGAGCCGCCCGAGCGTGACCTTGACGGTCGTTTCCACGCCCTTGCGGATGACCACCAGATCAATGACTTTTCCGACCGGGCTTTCCGCCACGATC
>JALYWP010000272.1 GCA_030852655.1 Pseudomonadota bacterium
GACGCGCCGATCCTCATTCTCGACGAAGCGACCTCGGCGCTCGACTCGGAGGTCGAGGCGGCGATCCAGGACAATCTCTACCGGCTGATGGAAGGCAAGACGGTGATAGCCATTGCGCACCGGCTGTCGACCATCGCGGCGATGGACAGGCTGGTCGTCATGGATGGCGGCCGGATCGTCGAGGAAGGGCCGCATGACGAGTTGGTCGCCAGGGGCGGCATCTACGCCCAGCTCTGGCAGCGGCAGTCGGGCGGCTTCCTGCTCGACGACGGTGCGGCGGAACCCGGGGCAGTTGGGGGCATTGCTGCGGAATGACGCTGGATTTGCCCCAAGACACCCCCCTCTGCCCTGCCGGGCATCTTCCCCTCAAGGGGGAAGATTGGCAGCTTCAGCCTCGGGACGTAGACGCCGGCGGATATTCCGCATGAGCGACGGAGATTTCCGGACCAGGCTGTGGCGGCGCTTCGAAGGCGCCATCGACGCGTTCCACGACACCGACCGCGAGGTGCTGCCGGACACCGCCTGGCAGTTCATCCTCTATTTCGCGAGCCAGGCAAAGGGTCCGTTCCTGCTGCTGCTCGTCGTCGGCGGGCTTGCCGGGGCGGTCGACGCCGCACTCTACTGGTCGGTCGGCTGGCTGATCGACCTGCTCGATTCCTCCAGCCCGCGGACACTGTTCGCAGATCACTGGCCTGAACTGTTCGGGCTGCTGGCGCTGCTTCTGGTCGTGCGCACGCTGGTGATGATCGGCTCGGCTATCGTCGAGCAGCAGGTGATCGTGCCGGGCTTCTATTCGATGGTGCGCTGGCAGTCGTTCCGCCGCGTGATCGAGCAGCCATACTCCTTCTACCAGAACGATTTCGCCGGCCGCATCGCGACCAAGATCATGCAGGGCGGCGAGGCGGTCGGCGATTTCATCGTCAATGTATTGCAGACCATGTGGTCGTTCCTGACCTTCATGATCCTGGCGATCACGATCCTGGCTTCCGTCGATCCGTGGATGGGGGTGGTCGTGCTGCTGTGGTTCCTCGGCTATGCCGGCATCGTCTGGTTCCTGCTGCCGGAAATGCGAAGGGCCGGCCGCGCCACCGCCGACGAGCGCTCGGTCTTCAACGGCAGGCTGGTCGACGCCTTCACCAACATCGTGTCGGTGAAGCTGTTCGACAGCGGAAGGCGCGAGCATGCCTATGTGCGCGACGGGCTGGAGAGCTTTCTCGCCGCCGTCATGCGCTTGACCCGCGCCGTCACCACGGTCAGGTCGGCGATCGCGCTGCTCAACGGCATCATGATGAGCACGATCGCGGCGATCTGCGTGTTTAAATGGACCGGCGGCGGCATCTCCACCGGCGCGATCGCCTCGTCGCTCGCATTGGTCTTCCGGCTCAACCAGATGTCGGGCTGGATGATGTTCAACATCAACGGGCTGGTGCGCAACTATGCCACCGTGCAGGACGCGACGCGCACCATCTCGGTGAGGCCGGCGATCCAGGACGCTGCCGATGCCAAGGTGTTGACGCGTGCAAAGGGCGACATCCGCTTCGAGGACGTGACTTTCCACTACGGCAAGGGGGAGGGCGTCATCGACAGACTGAACCTGCACATCAGGCCGGGCGAGCGGGTTGCGCTGATCGGGCCGTCGGGCGCCGGCAAGACCACCGTCGTCAACCTGATCCTCAGGCTGTTCGACGTGGAGGAGGGGCGCATCCTGATCGACGGCCACGACGTGCGCTCGGTGACGCAGGCCTCGCTCAGGCAGCAGTTCGGCGTGGTCAGCCAGGATGCAGTGCTGATGCACCGGGCGATCAGCGACAATATCGGCTATGGCAAGGCCGGCGCCAGCCAGGCCGAGATCGAGGACGCCGCGAGGCGGGCCGCCGCGCATGACTTCATAGTCGACGTCTCGGACCCGAGGGGGCGGAGCGGCTACGATGCGCAGGTCGGCGAACGCGGCGTCAAACTGTCGGGCGGCCAGCGCCAGCGCATCGCCATCGCCCGCATGATGCTGAAGGACGCGCCTATCCTGGTGCTCGACGAAGCGACGTCGGCGCTCGATTCGGAGGTCGAGGCGGCGATCCAGGACAATCTCTACCGGCTGATGGAAGGAAAGACGGTGATCGCCATCGCGCACCGGCTGTCGACCATCGCCGCGCTCGACCGGCTGATCGTGCTCGACCGGGGCAGGATCGTGGAGGAGGGCACTCATGAGAGCCTGCTTGCCCGGGGCGGACTCTATGCGCAATTGTGGAAGCGGCAGTCGGGCGGCTTTCTCGGCGACCGGCTGGCGGCGGAATAGCGCGAGGACCAGGATTTGTCGCAACGCATGTCGGCGATGTGGCCGGGATTGCCGGCCGATTCGGGGCTCGACCTGCTCGGCCACGAGATACTGGCTGAAAAGGCGGCCGCGCTCGGGCGCGCCGGGGAGAAGGCGAGGGTGGCACTGGCCAGGCTGAAGGCGCATCCCGACGGTGCGGAGGGTCGCGAGGTGCTGCTCAAGGCGTGCGCCGAGGCCGTCCACGCTTATTTCATCCAGCGCGAACTCTGCGGTTTTCGCAAGCACGACGCGATCATCCGCGAATATGACATTCCGCGCGCCGTACTGGCACGACTCGGGGCGAAATAGCCGGCAAAATCCGGGCCTTCGCTGCCTGGACGGGTTTCCCCCGCAGCGCAGCCTTTCTCTTGTCCAAAGCTGGGAAATCCCGCCAATTTGACCCCTCCGCGACAATCTGCCCTGCCTCTCGGCAGCGTCTGGACAAAGCAGGCCTTCACGCATAAACCAAACTCGAAAAATGCCGGAGGTACTCGCTAGCTTGTTTGCCATGCGCAGATGAGCCGGCGTAGGCGAGCGAGGGGAATGGCTCGACCGCCGGCGATCATGAGACGAAAGGACACATGTCCCGTGAGCGCGACCGACACGCCTGATCCCAGCCGCCGCGATTTCCTGTACGTTGCCACCGGCATGGCGGGCGCCGTGGGTGCCGCGGCGTTCGCATGGCCGTTCATCGACCAGATGCGGCCCGACGCCTCGACACTGGCGCTGGCCTCGATCGAAGTCGACGTCGCCCAGCTCGAGCCGGGCATGTCGCTGACAGTCAAGTGGCGCGGCAAGCCGGTGTTCATCCGCAACCGCACGCCCGAGGAAATCGAAGCGGCAAAGAGCGTGCCGATGGCCGATCTCAAGGACCCGGTCGCGCGTAACGCCAACCTCGCGTCCGATGCTCCCGCGACCGACGAGGACCGGGCCGCCGGCGAGGGCAAGGAAAACTGGCTTGTCATGATCGGCGTGTGCACGCATCTCGGCTGCGTGCCGCTCGGTCAGGCCGGCGATTTCGGCGGCTGGTTCTGTCCATGCCACGGTTCGCACTACGATACGGCGGGACGTATCCGGAAGGGCCCCGCGCCCGAGAACCTCGCGGTACCGGCTTTCGCATTCATATCCGATACCCGGATCCGGATCGGTTGAGGGGGGTAAATCCAATGAGCGGTGGACACTCGACCTACACGCCCAATTCCGGTCTCGGTCGCTGGGTTGACGCACGCATGCCGCTGCCGCGGCTGGTGCATGATTCGTTCGTTTCCTATCCGGTTCCGCGCAATCTGAACTATGCCTACGCCTTCGGCGGCATCCTGGCGCTCATGCTCGCCTCGCAGATACTGACCGGCATCGTGCTTGCCATGCACTACACGGCCAATACCGGCCTGGCTTTCGAGTCGGTCGAGCACATCATGCGCAACGTGAATTCCGGCTGGCTGCTGCGCTATCTGCATTCCAACGGCGCGTCGATGTTCTTCATCGCCGTCTATGTCCACATCTTCCGCGGCCTCTATTACGGTTCCTACAAGGCGCCGCGCGAGCTGCTCTGGATACTCGGCTGCATCATCTACCTCTTGATGATGGCAACCGGCTTCATGGGCTATGTGCTTCCATGGGGGCAGATGAGCTTCTGGGGCGCTACCGTCATCACCGGCTTCTTCACGGCGATCCCGCTGGTCGGCGACTGGATCCAGCAACTCCTGCTCGGCGGCTTCGCGGTCGACAATCCGACGCTCAACCGCTTCTTCTCGCTGCACTATCTGCTGCCCTTCATGATCGCCGGCGTGGTGATCCTGCACATCTGGGCGCTGCATGTGGTCGGCCAGACCAACCCGACCGGCATCGAGGTCAAGTCGAAGACCGACACCGTCGCCTTCACGCCCTACGCGACCATCAAGGACGCGTTCGCGATGGTGCTGTTCCTGATCATGTTCTCATGGTTCGTGTTCTACATCCCGAACTATCTCGGCCACCCCGACAACTACATCATCGCCGATCCGCTGAAGACGCCGGCCCATATCGTTCCGGAATGGTACTATCTGCCATTCTACGCGATCCTGCGCGCCATCACCTTCAACATCGGGCCGATCGATTCGAAGCTTGGAGGCGTGCTCGCCATGTTCGGCTCGATCGCGGTGCTGTTCTTCGTGCCCTGGCTCGACACGTCGAAGGTTCGCTCGGCCGTCTACCGGCCATGGTACAAGATCTTCTTCTGGGTGTTCGTAGCGAATGCGCTGTTCCTCGGCTGGCTCGGCTCACGCCCGGCAGAAGGCGCCTATGTGGTGATGGCGCAGCTGAGCACGCTCTACTACTTCGCGTTCTTCCTCGTCATCATGCCGCTGCTCGGCCTGATCGAGACGCCGCGCCGGCTGCCGAACTCGATCACCGAGGCGGTGCTGGAGAAGAACAAGGCGGGCGGCGCGGGCCACCCGGCCGGCGCCACGGCTGCGCCGGAAACCAAAGGCTGAGAGGGACGATTTTCCGATGAACAGGATTCTCAGCGTTCTTGCGGCTGCCGGCCTCGTCATGGGCAGCGCGTTGGGCGTGGCTGCAGCGCAGGAAGAAGGTCACAGCGAGGCCGAGCCGACGCATTTCCCGATCCACAAGCCGAACGAGGAAGACTGGACCTTCGCCGGACCGTTCGGCACCTATGACCGGGGGCAGTTGCAACGCGGCCTCAAGGTCTACAAGGAAGTCTGCTCGGCCTGCCACTCGATGGACCTCGTGGCGTTCCGCTCGCTCGCGGACCTCGGCTATTCCGAAGCGCAGGTGAAGGCGTTTGCCGCCGAATACACGGTCGAGGACGGTCCGAACGCGGATGGCGAGATGTTCGAGCGCCCCGGCATCCCGTCCGATCATTTTCCCTCGCCCTTCCCGAACGTCGAAGCGGCCGCTGCCGCCAACAACGGCGCGGCTCCGCCGGACTTCTCGCTGATCGCCAAGGCGCGCGGCGTCGAGCGCGGGTTCCCGACCTTCGTTTTCGACATCTTCACGCAATATGCAGAGAACGGACCGGACTACATCCATGCTTTGCTGACCGGCTACGACCACGAGCCGCCGGCGGGCATGCAGATCCCCGAGGGCACGTATTACAACCCGTATTTCATCGCGGGCAAGTCGCTGGCGATGGCGCCGCCGCTGTCGGACGACCAGGTCACCTATGACGACGGCAGCCCACAGACGGTCGACCAGTATTCGCGCGACGTCTCGGCCTTCCTGATGTGGGCGGCAGAGCCGCATATGGAGCAGCGCAAGCAGACCGGCTTCCAGGTCATGGTGTTCCTCCTGCTGTTCGCCGGACTGGTGTACCTCACCAAGCGCAAGGTGTGGTCGAGCGTCGCGCACTGAACTACCGGCAGCGACTTCGACCGAAAAAGGGCGCAGGCGGCGCCCTTTTCTTTTGCCTTGCGAACCGGCACAACTAGAGAGCAATGGGGCTACGCGCGTGAAACCCACCCTCGAAGACACGCTGCTTTCGTCGATCCGGACCATCCCCGACTATCCGAAGCCGGGCATACTTTTCCGCGACATCACCACGCTGCTCGGCGATGCGCGCGCCTTCCGGCGAGCGATCGACGAGTTGGTGCATCCTTACGCGGGCCTGAAGATGGACAAGATCGCCGGCATCGAGGCGCGCGGCTTCATCCTCGGTGGCGCCATCGCGCACCAACTCTCGGCGGGGTTCGTTCCGATCCGCAAGAAAGGCAAGCTGCCGCACGAGACGGTGCGGGTCGCCTACAGCCTGGAATATGGGCTGGACGAGATGGAAATGCACAAGGACGCGGTGAAGCCTGGCGAGAAGGTGATCCTGGTCGACGATCTCATCGCGACCGGCGGCACGGCGGAGGGCGCGGTGAAGCTGCTCACACAGATGGGCGCCGACATCGTGGCCGCCTGCTTCGTCATCGACCTGCCGGATCTCGGCGGGCGCAGGAAGCTCGAGGATCTCGGCGTAACGGTGAGGACGCTGGTTGCCTTCGAGGGGCATTGAAGGTGGGCAGTAGGCAGTAGGAAAAAGATGTTTCCGCTGCAAGCTTCGTCGCCCGCCGCTTTTGTATTGCCTGTTGCCGAACCTTACCTCACTCGACCTTGACCAGAACTGCGCTGTCGAACTCGATCACCTTGGCGCCGGTCGAATCGACGCCTTCGGCGCGGACGGTGAGCAGGCGCCATCCAGGCCGCGACGTCATCGCACGGTGTGAAAGGGCGGTCCGGCTGAAGCTCACCACCTCGCCAGAATAGACCGGTTTCAGCCATTTGAGATTGCTGATGCCGGGCGAGGGGCCGAAGACGGGCGCCGGGCCTGGTCCGGTCCAGGGCCGGCCGCCCGGGGTCGCGAGGTTGCGCTTCATCCAGATCGCGGCTGTGTGCCAGCCGGACGCGCAAAGCCCTCCGAAGACGCTTCCTCTCGCCGCTTCCTCGTCGATGTGGAAGGGCTGCGGGTCGTATTTCCTCGCGAAGGCCTTGATGCTATCGGCGTCGAATGTGTGTGAGCCGAGCGGCGTGGCGACGCCGATCTCGAAATATTCATCGAGGGGGGTTTCAGTCGTCATGCGGCGGCCTCGCGCCTAAGGAACATCGACGTGTTCTCCAATTCGAGCACGATCTCGCCACGCTGGTTGACCAGTTCCGAGCGCAGCGTGACCAGCCCGATCGACGGGCGCGATTTCGACTCGCGCTTGGCCATCACCGTGGTCGCCCCGGTCAGCCGGTCGCCGGCAAGGACCGGTTTCTTCCACTTGATCCGATCGACGCCCGGCGCACCCTGCGAGGTCGAGGCGAGCAGGAAGGCGTCGCAGAGCAGCCGCATGAAGATTGCGCAGGTGTGCCAGCCCGAAGCCGACAGGCCGCCGAGTATACTGGCTTTGCCGGCAGCCTCATCGAGATGCATCGGCTGGGGGTCGAACTCGCTGGCGAATTCGATGATTTCCTCGGCGGTAACGTCCTTTGTGCCGAACTCGATCGAGCAGCCCTCGACGAAATCCTCGAAGGCCCATGTCTTGCCGGTCATGCGGATCCTTTGGGGACGGGCCCCTGCGCCGTGGAAGTGTGGAAGCGTGATAGGCGATAGCCGGGTCAGAGCCAACCCTTGCGGCGGAAGAACCAGAAGGGCAGCACGGCCGACACGACCATCAGGCCGAGCGCGATGGGATAGCCGAAGACCCATCTGAGCTCGGGCATCGCGGCGAAATTCATGCCGTAGATCGAAGCGACGAGCGTCGGCGGCAGGAACACCACGGCCGCGACGGAGACGATCTTGATGATGGCGTTCTGCTGGATGTTGATCATGCCGAGCGACGCGTCGAGCAGGAAGGTAATCTTCTGGCTCTGAAACGACGCGTGATCGGAGAGTGAAACAACGTCGCGCGAGAGCGTCTTGACGCGGGCGCGGACATCCTTGTCGCCGATCTCTCGACCGACGACATTGGCAAGAAAGCCGGACAGGCGCTGCAGCGTAAGCAGGCTGTCCTGGATCTTCGAGACCAGATCCTCCTTGCTGCCTATGCGGTGTAGGATTTCCTGGAAATCGCGATCCCGCTTCGATGCTTTCTTCTCCCTGGAATCGAAGATGTCCCGCGAGATGTCGACGACTTCCCGGCTGCCCCGCTCCAGCACGTCGGCCAGCCGATCGACGATGGCTTCGAGCAAGGAGATCAGGATCGTCTCGCCGCTCGTGCAGCCCATGTCGGCCTTCTCGGCCCGCAGCGGAAAGGTCTGGAAGGCCCGCGGCTCATGGTAGCGCACAGTGACCAGCCTGGCGCCGGCCAGCACGAAGGTGACGGGCAGCATTTCCGGCCGGTCGCCGTCGGCATGCGCCGGCAGCATGGCGGTCATCAGGTGCGCTCCGTTCTCGCTGTAGAGGCGCGAGGAAATCTCGATCTCCTCCATCTCGTCGCGTGTGGGAATACCGACGCCGATCAACTGCTCGACGCTAGCCTCTTCCTCTTTCGTCGGAGCGAAAAGGTCGATCCAGACGGCCTTCTCCCGGCTGGAGGGAAGGTCGTCGACGACCCGCAGGCGGTCATTGTCAGCGACGAAAGCCTTCAGCATCGCGGTCTCCCAGTTTCGCGATGGCCGCGATGCGCTTGCGGATACGAGCGGGTGCAGCGCGCGCTTAGACCCGAGGGGAGATGGCGTCAAGGGCGGGAAGCTGGTTGCGGCGGACGGGACGCGTCCGCCGCAGCCATTGGCGCGTGGTCAGTCGCCGAGCGGGTTGATGTCGTTCACGAAGCGCAGGAGATCGGCGAAGGTGAACTTGCCGGCCTTCGCCGACGGCAAGGTCGGTTTCCAGTTCTTTTCCTGCCAGATGAACGAATTGTGGTCGCCGTGGACGAGTCCGACAAAAACCTCTGATATGATGATCGAACCGACCGGGCCAAGGCGTTCGCCATTGTTTCGGACCTTCGCCTCCTTGAGGATGTAGTACCAGAGCGGAGTTGCCGTATGGAGGCCCTGGGCCTTGGCCACGGCGCCGTCCGTCGAACCGTTGCTGTCGGAGGCGATTTCGGCCGGCGTCAGCGGGTTTTTGACCTTCAGGTGCTTGGCCACGGCCTGGCCCGACGGCAGGCCGAGATTGACGCCGCGCTTCAGGTTGCGGAAGGCGAGGTTGCCGCCGCCGCCGGGAAGGTTGTGCAGCGACGAGACAAGATAGGGATCGAGTTTGCGTGACGGCGTCATCGCGACCGGCGCGCCGCCGCTGTCGCCCAGTTCATGGAAACGCCGCCAGTCGATGATCCAGTTGGACGGCAGTGTCGGGAAGCCGTTGCCGCCGGCAGCGAGGTCGCCGATTATGTCGCCAGACAGCCCGCTGAACAGGAAGAACAGGCCGAAGTCCTGCGGTGTGCTGAACACCCGGTTGTGGGAGTAGCGCTGACGGACCATGGAATGGCCGAGGCGATAGGCGGCGGCTGAGAACTCCACCGGCATGTAGGGCACCTTCTTGAAGCGGTAGAATTTTCGGCCGTTCTTGAGGATGCTGGCGACGATCCCCTTCTCGGTCAGCCGCTCGACCCAGTCGTGCAGCACGATCCACTGATAGTGCCAGGTGACGATCCGGCGCGCCTCCTTGAATATGTCGGGCGGCGGATTTGGGCCGGCCGAGAGCATGTCGCAGACGGCATTGTGGAATTTGAGCATCGCAAGATGCGTCTGCGCCACCAGCAGGTTCTCATCGTTGCGGGGGTCGCCGATTAGCGCGAAACCTTCCGGGCTGCGCGGCAGGTCGTTGCGGAAGTCGCCTTCGCCGGTGTTCAGGTTCTTGCCGATCAGCAGCTTGGGACCATGCTTGTTGCCGGCGGCGGGATTGCGCGCATAGAGATGCGGGCTGCCGTCGGGACCCAAGCCGTAGACGTTGTCGAGGTCGATGCTCGGCGTGCGGAAATTCTCGATGCCGAGCGGATCGTTTTCCTTGTCGCCCAGAGAGGTGAGATCGAGCGTGATGTCGTGATCGACGAACTGGCCGAAATAGGTGAAGCCGGCCGGTATGTTGGGATTGTTGCCGGCCGGATCTCCGGCATTGGTGTCGATCATGGCGTCGGCGAGGGCCTGCAGCCTGGCGTCGCTGACGCTGAGGGGCGGCAGTGTCGGGAACATCCGACCGAACATGCCGGGGTCCTTGTGGCCCGACAGTGCGTCGAGCAGCGCCCTGGTCGGATGGCGGCCTGCAACGCCGTGGCGGGGTGTCGTCCTGACGGCATTGTCGGTAGCCGAGGCTTCCAGCTTCGCGATGGTGACGGCAAAGGTCTTGGCGGACGCCTTCTTGAGTTCGGTGTTGGGTTTCGATGCGGTCCGGGGCTTCGACGCGGTCCCGAGACGAGGCGCAGTCTTCAGTTTCAACGACATGACAAGCTCCTACGTTCGTATCGAAGCGCCATTGCCTCGATACTTTGGGATTGTCCCCGTCGCCCACGCAGGAGGTTTAAATATTGAATAGACAAGCCGGCTGTACGGCCAGTTTCCCTCGGATACTTCAGCGGCGGCGCCTCCTACCTCCCAAGGCGCTTCATTTTTTGAAGCGGTGACCCTATTTCAAACTCTGCGAGCCGTCGATACAGGTTGCCCAAGGCCAATTCGCTTCACCGAGACCGCGAATGGTAATATAACAAACTTATTCTGACAATAGTCTTGTATTGAAACAGTAATGTATGGGCCGGCTATATTCCTGTCGTACTTCGAGCTTACGCGGCTGAAAACAAAGCGCTTTCGCGGCGGCTCCGCCGGTTGCGGCGGCGTCCCCGGCCAACCGCGCCGCGTAGACGGCCTTCAGGTGTTGAACTTGAACAGCAGGATGTCGCCGTCCTGGACGACATATTCCTTGCCTTCATCGCGGGCCTTACCGGCCTCCTTTGCGGCAACCTCGCCGCCGAGCGCGACGTAGTCGTCGTAGACGATTGTCTGGGCGCGGATGAAGCCGCGCTCGAAGTCTGTGTGGATGACGCCGGCTGCCTGCGGCGCCTTGGTGCCGCGCTCGATGGTCCAGGCGCGCGTCTCCTTGGGGCCGGCGGTGAAGTAGGTGATCAGGTCGAGAAGCTCGTAGCCGGCGCGGATGAGCTTGTCCAAGCCGGGCTCGTCCAACCCCATGGAGGCAAGGAATTCCAGTTCCTCGTCATCGGGAAGCTGCGCGACCTCGGCTTCGATCGCCGCCGAGATGACGACGGTGCCAGCGCCCTGCGCCTCGGCCATCTTTTCCACGGCGCCGGTGTGCTCGTTGCCTGCGGCGGCGTCCTTCTCGGCGACGTTGCAGACATAGAGGACGGGATGCGAGGTCAGCAGGTTGAGGCCGCGCAGCATGCGCAGATCCTCGGCCGCGATGCCCTTCAGCATGACCCGCGCCGGCTTGCCGGCCTGCAGCAATTCAAGCGCCTTCTCCATCACCGGCAGCACGGTCATGGCTTCCTTGTCCTTGGCCTGCGCGCGCTTGCGCACGTTGACGATGCGACGCTCCAGGCTGTCGAGGTCGGCGAGCATCAGCTCCGTCTCGACCGTTTCAGCATCGGCGACAGGATCGATGCGGCCCTCGACATGGGTGATGTCGTCGTCCTCGAAGCAACGCAGCACATGGACGATGGCGTCGACCTCGCGGATGTTGGCGAGGAACTGGTTGCCGAGCCCTTCGCCCTTGGACGCGCCGCGCACCAGGCCGGCGATGTCGACGAAGGAGATGCGCGTCGGGATGATCTCCTTCGAGCCGGCTACGGCGGCGATCTTCTTCAGCCGCGGATCGGGAACGGCAACCTC
This sequence comes from Pseudomonadota bacterium, assembly GCA_030852655.1. Classification (GTDB taxonomy): domain Bacteria; phylum Pseudomonadota; class Alphaproteobacteria; order Rhizobiales; family Rhizobiaceae; genus Mesorhizobium_K. Next base: position 11,552 of record JALYWP010000272.1, read on the forward strand.
ACCGGTGTTCGGCTCGATGGTGCAGAAAGGATAGTTGGCCGCCTGCGCGGCGGCCGTACGCGTCAACGCATTGAAAAGCGTCGACTTGCCAACGTTGGGCAGCCCAACGATGCCGCATTTGAAACCCATGGGTCGATTTCCTAGAGAAGCGATTGTTGTTGGCGGCTATGGGCGATCGCACCGATGCTCGTCAAGCCTTCAACCTATCCCTTGCCCAGCAGCTTCTTCAGCATTGCCGCCATCGGGCCGGTCTCGGGCACCTTGACGGAGGGCTCCTGCCTTGCTTGCCGAATATGGCTCTGCAGCTTGGCTTTGGGCTGCTTCGGCGGCGGGCGGTCGTCGTCGCCCGTCGGCTGCAGCTTTTCACGCAAAGCCAGCGTGATCTTGTTCATGAAGCCGTTCTCGTCGCCCTTAGCGACGAATTCGGCGTTGTCGGCAATGGCGTCGAGAAGCACATCCAGCCATTCGCGGTCGGATTTGGCAAAATCCCCGAGCACGTGTCCGTGCACCATCTCCTTCACGCCGGGATGGCCGACACCGATGCGCACGCGGCGATATTCCTTGCCGATATGCTGGTCGAGCGAACGGATGCCGTTATGGCCGGCTGAACCGCCGCCGGTCTTGATCCGCACCTTGCCTGCGGGGAGTTCGATCTCGTCGTAGAAGGCGGTTACGGCCGAGGGTTCGAGCTTGTAGAAGCGCAACGCCTCGCCGACCGCCTGGCCGGACAGGTTCATGAAGGTCTGCGGCTTGATCAGCAGCACCTTGTCGCCGCCGATCCTGCCCTCGGCGATCTCCGCCTTGAACTTTTTCGACCAGGGGGAAAAGGAATGGCGGCGGGCAATCGCGTCCGCCGCCATGAAACCGACATTGTGCCGGTTGTTGGCGTATTTCGCGCCCGGATTGCCGAGACCTGCAAAAAGCAGCATCGATCCGGCCTCCAGGCCCGAAATTACTTCTCCTCGGCCCCGTTCTCGGCAGCCGGCGCTTCTTCGGCCGCCGCTTCGGTGGCCTCTGCCGTCTCCGACTTCATCGCGGACGAGCCAGCGATGGTGGCAATGGTGAAGTCACGGTCGGCGATGACCGGATTGACGTCGGCCGGCAGGGTGACCGCCGAGATATGGATAGAGTCGCCGATCTCGGTGCCGGCGAGGTCGACCGTGATGGAATCCGGGATCGCGTTGGCCGGGCAGTGGAACTCGACCTCATGGCGCACGATGTTCAGCACGCCACCGCGCTTAATGCCGGGCGACTTCTCCTCGTTGATGAAATGCACCGGAACGTTGACGTTGACCGCGGTGTTCTTGCCGACACGGAGGAAGTCGACATGCAGCGGGAAGTCCTTGACGGGGTCCAACTGAAAGTCCTTCGGGAGAACCTGGATCTTCTTGCCGCCGACGTCGATCGTGGCGACCGTGGTCAGAAACCCGCCGCCGTGGATCTTGTAGAAAATGTCCTTGTAGGACAAGGCGATAGCCAGGGGAGGCTGTTTGTCGCCATAGATGACTGCAGGCACTTTGCCGTTGCGGCGAACTGCACGGGCGGACCCCTTACCGACCTGTTCGCGTGCTTCGGCCTTGAGCTCGTACGAAGCGTGGCTCATGGCATTTCCTTTCGCGTTTTCTGGAGCGCCTACGGGGTGGGCTCGACGCCCAAGTCCGTAAACGTCGAAAGCCGCCGGATTGGGCGGCTTTCCGCCGCGTTGCCTCCAAGGGTGTCTACGCGGTTGGCGGTCCTATAGCGGAAGGCCGCAAGCCGCGCAAGACATTGCGCCTCGGGGTCAGTCGAACAGGCTGGAGACCGATTCTTCCGTCGCCGTGCGCGAGATGGCCTCGCCGATCAGGTCGGCAATGGAAATGACGCGGATGTTTGGCGCGGCATCGATGCCGGAGGTCGGCTGGATGGAGTCGGTGATGACCAGTTCCTGGAGCTTCGAGCCGGCGATGCGCGCAATCGCGCCTCCGGACAGCACGCCGTGGGTAATGTAGGCGGTGACGCTGGTCGCGCCGTTGGCGAGCAGCGCGTCGGCCGCGTTGCACAGCGTGCCGCCGGAATCGACGATGTCGTCGATGAGCAGGCAGTCCTTGCCGTCGACCTCGCCGATGATGTTCATCACCTCGGACTCGCCCGGCCGTTCGCGGCGCTTGTCGACGATGGCGAGCTGGGCGTCGATACGCTTGGCGAGTGCGCGCGCGCGCACCACGCCGCCGACGTCGGGCGAGACCACCATGACGTTGGCAAGCTGCTTGTACTTGGCCTTGACGTCGCGGGACATGACCGGGACGGAAAAGAGATTGTCGGTCGGGATGTCGAAAAATCCCTGGATCTGGCCGGCATGGAGATCGAGCGTCAGGACGCGGTTGGCGCCGGCGCGGGCAATCATGTTGGCGACCAGCTTGGCCGAGATCGGCGTGCGGCCCGAGGCGCGGCGGTCCTGGCGCGCATAGCCGAAATAGGGAATCACCGCCGTGATGCGTCGCGCCGAGGAGCGCATGAACGCATCGATCATGATCAACAGTTCCATCAGGTGGTCGTTCGTCGGGAAAGATGTCGACTGGAGGATGAAGACGTCCTCGCCGCGCACGTTTTCCTGGATCTCGACGAAGATTTCCTGATCGGCGAAGCGCCTGACGCTGGCTTTCCCGATCGGTACGTTCAGGTAGCGCGCAACGGCCTCGGCCAGTACCCGGTTGGAATTGCCCGCAAAAAGTTTCATTCAGCGTCTCGGCGTCTGTGGGGGGACAGGCCTGGATATGATCGGGCTTTTAACGGCAAGCGCCGCCATTGCAAGCGGCGGCCGGAATTAATCCAAAGATTCGGTGTTCGTCCCCATCATCCCGTACCGCTGGCGAGCCAGGATGCAAGCTCGTCGACGGTCGAATCGGCGATGGCCTGCATGGCCGCGGACGACACTGCGGGCCAACCCTCCCCTTTGCCGGCCTTTTGCTGGCCGTTTATGCGGTGAAGCCGGTTGCCGGCGGCATCATAGACGTCCCAGACATAGATGACCGTCGTCTGCCCGCCTTCCGTCAGCGTCGAGAAATAGCCCTTCAGCACATGCGTGGTTGAAGGATCGGTGTTGCCGGCAAGCCTGATGCCGCGCGCCCTTGCCCGCTCGGCCAGCCTTTCGGTCAGGGGTGTCGCCGCCTCGACGGTGGCACCGACGATCGGATCGAAACGCAGACGGGTGCGTGCGGCGATGCCCGGATTGAGCGCCGCCGTGGCGTCGGTGGAGGTGGCCCGCACGGGAACGGCGCGGTCCTGGTTTTCTGTCTGAAGAGCGCCAGGGGCCGGCGGCGAGGCAGCAATCGCCGACGGTTCCAGCACATCCTGCGTGCTGCTGCAGGCGCACAAGGCGATCGCGGCAAGCAACGATGCAGTCAGGGACGGCAGTCGCTTCATGCCTTCGGTCTCCGTGTTACGCGATACTGGACTTTGCTCAGTCATCGGCGATCACCAGACGACGCTTCACGCCCTGCGGTCCGATGCCTGGTCGGCAATCGTTACTATCGTCACTGCACGATCAAGTCGAGATCATGGCGGGAAAGCGGCTTCGGCTGCGAATCCGTGGTCAGGTAAGTGCGCCCCAGCGTCATCGCGGTCTCCGTTTCGGAGTCCATGATGATCATGTGGGCGAACAGCGTCATGTTTGGCGCGATGGGCTCGGGATTGCCCTGATAGAACATCGGCATGTCCATCCAGGACGGCGTGAAGCGCGCGCCGAGCGAATAGCCGCAGGCGTTGAGCCGGTGCTTGGTCAGGCCATGCGCCTCCATAGTGCGGGCATGGGCGTCGAAGACGTCGCCGAAGGTGTTGCCTGGGACCATCGCCTTCTCGACGGCGACAAGGGCGTCGCGGGCGGCCTCGAACAGTTCCAGGTGGCGTTTGGACGGCTTGCCGGTAAGAACCGTGCGCATCATGGCGGCATGGTAATGGTGGAAGACGCCCGCCCATTCGAGGGTCAGCTGGTCGTTCTTGGTCAGCTTGCGCCGGCCCGCCTTGTAGCGGCAGAGCAGGGCGTCGGCGCCCGAACCGATGATGAATTCGTTGGCCGGGTAGTCGCCGCCGCCGGCAAGGACGGCACCCTGCATGGCAGCCAGGATCGCCGCCTCGTCGCCGCCCTGCTTGATAAGAGGAAGGGCGGCGTCGAGTGCCTCGTCGGCGAGGGCGGCTGCCTTTTCCGCCTTCGCGATCTCGGCGGGGCTCTTGAACAGGCGCAGGCGGCCGACGATGCCGGAAGCATCGGCGATCTGGCCGAAGGTTTGGAGTTGTTCGTCGAGGCGGCGGCCGTTGAAGGCGGTCAGCCCGTGCGTGTCGTATTCCACGCCGATGCGCTTGCCGAGCAGGTCGAGCTCGTTGAGCAGATTGCGCAGGTCGACCGCCGGATTGGCGTTGTCGCGATCGGTCCACAGCACGATGTTCTCGATGATCGAGGTGTGGCGCGCCTGGCGCAGATCCGCCGAGCGGGTGAGCAGCACCATCGATCCGTCGGACTTCACCACCAGCGACTGGAAGAAGCAGAAGCCGAACGTGTCGTAGCCGGTCAGCCAGTACATGCTTTCCTGGGCGAAGAGCAGGACGGCGTCGAGCTTCTTCTCCGTCATCTCGACGAGCAGCCGGTCGCGGCGGGCATCGAACTCGGAACGGTCAAAGTGCAGAGCCATCAAACGCGCTCCATGACAATTGCTGAAACATGGCGCCCGTAGTCCGCCTCGGAGCGGTGCGTGGCGCGGCGGTAGGAGTAGAAGAGATCTTCCTCGGCATAGGTGCAGCGGTAGAGCGCATCGGCGGTCACGCCGGCGGCGGCCAGCCTGCCGACCGTATAGCGGTTGAGGTCGAACATGGCATGGCCCGGCTTGTCGGAAGGTTCGAAATAGCGATCGTTGGCCGGATCGGCAGCGACGAAACGCTCGACGAATTCCGGTCCGACCTCGTAGTTCCTCGCGCTGATCGAGGGGCCAAGCACGGCGACGATGTCTTCGCGCCGTGCGCCGAGGCTTTCCATCGTGGCGATGGTGTTTTCGAGAACGCCGGTTAGGGCGCCCTTCCAGCCGGCATGGGCAGCGCCGATTATGCGCGCCTGCGGGTCGGCGAAGAGGACCGGGCCGCAATCGGCCGACGATGCGCCGACCGCAATGCCGGGCCGGTCGGTCACGATGGCATCCGCCTTGGGCCGCTCGCCGGAAAACGGCTCGCGTGCCACGATCACATCGGGCGAATGGATCTGGTAGGCCGTGAGAAGGTGGTCGGCTGGAACGCCCATCCATTCCGCCACCCGGCGGCGGTTCTCGCGCACCCGTTCCTGGTCGTCGGCCGAGCCCGTGCCGATGTTCAGGCGGCCATAAATGCCGTCGGACACACCACCGGCGCGGGTGAAATAGCCGTGCCTGATGTCTGCGAGCCCGTCGAACAGGGGCGAACGGAGCGGCTCCGGTCTGGTCTGGGTCAGCATAGCCGCCTTTAATGTTCGGAAGCCGATTTCGTCAATGGGCGGGGCTTCAATGGCCGGTGCCCGTGCGAACGCCAAAGAGTGGGGCAGGGGTCAAGCCAAGTCAACTCGCGTTGCGGAAAGTGGGCACGGCAAGGCCGCGCGGCAGGATCGCCAGCACCTTGAACAAATCCCCCATCTGGTCGGGGCCGGCAAGACGCTCGACGTCGGCGGTGATTTTCTGGCGCGCCGGCCCGTCCGCAGCCTGTCCAAGCCGGCCGGCACGATCGAGCAGTCCCATGCCGAGCAGGAATTCTGCCTGCGTCGTCATGTGGGCTTCGAGGCCATGCGAGCGTGCAATCGCGGCGAGGGCGGAGAAATCGACATGGGAGGTGAGATCGGCCTCGCCCGGATTGTCGAACACGCCTTCGCTTTTGTGCTTTCGGACCGCCTGGAACGTATCGCCCAGGCCTGGTTCAAGGTGGCCGTAGTCGAAGAACAACCCCGCGCCGCCATGCGTGGCGATATGCCCGGCGATCGCCGACATCATGGCTTCGCGCGCGGGTGCGATCTCGAAGATGGTGCCCTCCGGTGCATCCGTCGCCGCGGTGGGAAGAGATTCAGCAGCAAGCGAGGCCGTGCCGATGCCGAACTGGAAGGCGTCCTCGGCATCGAGGCCGATGGCGCGCTCCAGCCATTTGCCGCCTTTCCTGACGAATTGGCGGAAGGGCAGAGCGTCGAGAATCTCGTTGCCGGCGATGAAAAGCGGCGCGGCGGGCAGCGTGTCGAGTGTCGGATGCCAGGTGAACAGCGGTCCGCTGTCCCGCAAGGTCTGCTGCTGGACCGAGGCGAGACGCGGACTCGCTTCGACGAGCGCAAAGCTGGCCCGGGCGGCTAGATCGGGCGCGATGCGGCGCATGGTGCGGGCAATGTCCTTCATCAGCGTACCGCGTCCGGGGCCGATCTCGGCGATCGTTGCCGGGGCGGGCTTTCCGGCCGCCCGCCATGCCTCGGCCAGCCAGATGCCGAGCAGTTCGCCGAACATCTGGCTGACTTCGGGGGCGGTGACGAAGTCGCCCCTGACGCCGAAGGGCTCGCGCGTCGTGTAGTAGCCGTCTTCCGGGTCGAACAGGCAGATGGCCATATAGTCGGCGACGGAGATCGGTCCGGCGGCGCGGATCAGCCCAGCGATCTTTTCGCCGAGGCGATTCATGTCGCGGCGGATTGTGCCATCTGCGACCGCGCCCGCCGGATGGCCCAGAGGCCGAACAGCACCATCGGCGCGGACAGCACCATGCCCATGGTCAGCCAGCCGCCGGCGAGGTAGCCGATATGCGCGTCGGGCTCGCGGAAGAACTCGGCGAAGATGCGCGACAGGCCGTAGCCGGCGAGGAAGGCGCCCGAGACCGTCCCCGGGTTCTTCAACTTGAGGAATGTGTGCGTCAGCAATCTCAGCACCAGGAACAGCACAAGCCCCTCCAGCGCCGCTTCATAGAGCTGGCTCGGATGGCGGGGTTCCGGCCCGCCATTGGGAAAGACGAAGGCCCAGGCGACATCGGTCGGCCTGCCCCAGAGCTCCGAGTTGATGAAGTTGGTAAGGCGTACCAGACCGAGGCCGACGGGTACTCCGGCCGCGACGACGTCGAACATCGTCCAGATGCCGATGCCGCGCGAACGGGCAAACAGGATCATGGCCAGCGTCACTCCGGCGAAGCCGCCATGGAAGGACATGCCGCCCTGCCAGACGGCGAATATGTCGAGCGGATTGTCGAGGTAGCGGGCAAGATCGTAGAAGAGGATATAGCCGACGCGCCCGCCGAGCACGACGCCGACGGCCGCCCAGACCAGGAAGTCGTCAACGTCCTCCGGCCGCATCGGCTTGACGCCTGTCGGCCACAGTCGGGGGCTGGTGACAAGGCGCTTGGTGTACCACCAGGCAAACAGGATGCCGACGACATAGCCGACGCCGTACCAGTGGATGGCAAGCGGCCCGATCTGGACGATCACCGGATCAATGTCCGGGAAGGGAAGGACCGCCAAAGGCAGCATGAGTTGTTCTATCAAGGAAGGCTCCGGCGCGGCAATCGGCGCGGACCATGCGGCAGGGCTTTGGCCCGGTCAAGACGTGGGCGACGGCCGGGAAGTGCGCTCATTCCTGAGGGAAGAGGATCGCCTCGTAGTCCATAGCGCCGTGCAGAATGTGAAGAATCTGCACCTCTTGTCCTCGACGCGATAGAGATCAGGATAGCGGCGTAGGCGCGGCGGCGGATCCCTGAACTCCGGTAGCTAGAAAACAGGGGATCGCGCCGCGACATGGAGGTGATCAGAACGCAATTTTTCCGCAATTTCCGGACGAAATTAAAAGCACGGGCAGGAGTTTTCGGGTGCGATGTAATCGCCAATCGCTTCGAGTAGGCGCTCGGCAGTCTCCGTAAAAGCCAGCCGCATCACCCGGATTGAAACGAAGTTGCGGCTTTCGGGACTTAGTCCTCGCTTGCATTCCCGCCCTTACGCCACTAGGTCAATGACGACGTCAGGAGGTTGCCATGTCCAACGGTCCGAACCGCATTCTCGACGAATTCGCCAAGCTCTTGACGGACGCCGCAGGGGCGGCGCAGGGGGTTCGCCGCGAAGTGGAAACCGCCTTCAAGGCGCAGGCCGAGAAGGCCCTGAATTCCATGGATGTGG
>JALYWP010000297.1 GCA_030852655.1 Pseudomonadota bacterium
GAGCGATACTATCGGAACGTCCGAATTCGAGCCGGACGGCTGGCTCGGCGGAATCTATGTCGGCTACAATTATCAGTTCACCAACAATGTGGTTCTCGGCGTCGACGCCGATTTCGCCTGGACCGGCGCAGACGACAGCAGCCCTGTCACTCCAGTTGGGAGTCTGGACACCGAACTCGAATGGGAAGGTGCCGTGCGCGCACGGCTTGGATATGCCGTCGAACGCTTCCTGCCCTATATCGCGGGCGGCGTGGCCTTCGGCCGTCTCAGCGGCGAAGGTTTCGATGGTGGTGGCACTTCCGTTGGGTCGGACGACGACACCAGCACCGGCTGGACCCTTGGCGTCGGCCTCGAATACGCCTTCACCGACAATATCATCGGCCGGGCCGAATACCGCTACACCGACTTCGGCGATTTCGACTTCATCGACGACATCTCTGCCGACCTGACCACGAACGACGTTCGCCTGGGCATCGCCTACAAGTTCTGAACCTGCGCTACGCCAGGGGGACTGGCCAGGGGGGATTGTCGAGACGCCGGCCTTTGCGCCGGCGTCTTGTCATTGGCGACGAGGGTCGGCCTCAGTTCGAGGCTGTGAGCTCGACCTGCTCGACACCGGCAGCAATGCCGATGCCGGGCTCGCTTTCGACCGCGAAGGGCTGCAGCGTGAAGGCCTTGCCGGTGCCACCGACCAGGATTTCGGCGCCGAGTCCCATGCCTGCCGCAACGGACGCGTCGACGCCGCCATATTTGCCGGCCAGCAGGCCCGCGCCCGATGCGGGCGATGCGGCAAACACCGCCCAGGCGAGATGGCCTTCCTTCACCATGCCGACCTCGACGCCATATTGGTGGACCTTGCCGGTGTAGTTTTCGGTCTTGCCGTCGGTGCGGGTGAAGACACAACTCATCGTCTGCTTGCGCACGAGAATCTCGCCGATACCGATCGACGTGTCGCATTTGAGCAGGCCAAGCTGCGTGTTGGCCAAGGCAGGGCTGCCGAATGAAATCACCAGCGCCGCGCCGGCGATCGGCGCCATGCGCCGGATGGGCGATGTATTTGCCATTGTCGGGTTCCCTCGTTCGTGTGTCGACTTGACCGGCCCGCTTTATCCTTCCGTTGCGTCATCCGCAATTGCCGTGGCGAGAGTCATTGCCGCCGCAGGGGCTCCGCTCAGGCCGGCGGGATGAAGGGCTGGCTGATCTCGCGGAACACCGGCATGGATTCCAGCCGTTCGCAATGGGCGAAAAGGTTGGGATAGTCCTGCATCGCGACCACGTCGGGCAGGGCTTCCTTCGTGTGGCGGATCGCACAGGCGACGGCGATGTCGGTGTGGCCGATGCGGTCGCCGAACCAGTATTGCGTCTGCCGCGCGGCGCGGTCCTCTTCCAGCATCGAGAGCGCGCCGGCGATCTGCGCACGGCAGCGCTCGACCCAGACCTGCGAGACCTGGCTGTGGAGTTGCTGCTCGTAAAACAGGCTGACGCCCTTGTCGGCGAGGCCGGTGGCGAGACCCGCGACCCTGAGCGCGCGATGCCGGTCCGGCTCACTGACGGGCCACAGCGAGCGCTCGGCTGGGACCAGGCTTTCCAGATGGGCGAGGATCAGATGGCTGTCGACCAGCACGTCCTCATCGTCGAGCACGAGCACCGGGACGCGCATCAGCGGGTTGAGCGGCCTGATCCTGTGGGCGTCGGCAAAGACCGACCACGGTCGGTGCTCGAAGGGGAGGCCGTAGAGTTTCAGCGCGATGCCGACACGGCGGACGAAGGAGGAATCATACTGGCCGATGAGGATCATTCTGCGCGGCGCTCCGGAAAGGCGCGGAGAGTGTCATGGCGGGCGTCGTGACCGCAAGAGGCGAGGGCGCGCCTGCTGACACATCGAGCAGCGGCGTCGAGGCCGGTAAAGGCACTGGTTTACGGCGCAGTAGCTCAGGAAATGGCGGCCTTCATGTCGACCTCCGACATGCCGGTGATGACACGTTCGACCGCTTCGACCGTCGACTTCTTCGGATCGATGTCGTCGGCAACCACCTTGCCGCGGCGCATGACCACGATACGGTCGACCACTTGGAAGACGTGGTGGATGTTATGCGCGATGAAGATGCACGAATGGCCGGAATCGCGTGCACCCCTGACGAAGTTCAGCACGCCCTGGGTCTCGGCGACGCCGAGATTGTTGGTCGGCTCGTCGAGGATGATCAGGTCGCTGTCGAAATGCATGGCGCGCGCAATCGCCACCGCCTGGCGCTCGCCGCCCGACAGCGAGCCGATCGGCGTGGTCGGCGGGATGTTCTTGCTGATGCCGACCTTCTTCAGGAGGTCGCCCGCGACTTCGTTCATGGCGGCCTGGTCCATGCGGTTGAGGAAGCGGGGACCCTTGAGCGGTTCGCGTCCGAGGAAGAGGTTGCGGGCGATCGACAGTTGGGTGACCAGAGCCGAGTCCTGGTAGATCGTCTCGATCCCGTGTGCGATGGCGTCGCCGGTGTTCCTGATCTCGACCTTCCTGCCGCGTATGTGGATTTCGCCCGAGGTAAGCGGGACGGCGCCTGAAAGCACCTTGATCAGCGTCGACTTGCCGGCGCCGTTGTCGCCGAGCAGGCCGACGATCTCGCGCTCGTTGACATGGAAGTCGGCGCCGTCGAGTGCCGTCACCTGGCCGTAGGATTTGCGGATGTCCACCATCCGGATCAGGGGTTCGCTCATGGTCATGTTCCTGCCCGGTGGCGGCGCTCGAGCCATGAATGCAGGGCCATCATGCCCAGGATGATGGCGCCGATGAAGATGTTGTAGGCAAGCCCCGGCACGCCGATCATCACGATGCCGTTGCGCATGACGCGCAGGATCAGGATGCCGAGCACCGTGCCTATGATGGTGCCGCGGCCGCCCATCAGCGCGGTGCCGCCGATGACGACCATGGCGATGACTTCGAGTTCGTAGCCGGTGCCGCTGTTGGGATTGGCCGCCGAGGTGCGGATGGAACTGATGACGCCGGCGAGCCCGGCCAAAGCGGAGGACAGCATGAAGAGGCCGATCTTCACGCGGTTCACGTTGACGCCGCGCGCTGCCGCCGCACCCGGATTTCCGCCTGCGGCCTGGATCCAGTTGCCGATGCGGCTCTGCGTCAGGATGTATCCGAGCACGACCACCGCGAGGATGAACCAGAAGAGCGACATATAGATCCGGAACGGCCCGATGTAGAAGTCGCCGACCAGCGCGGCGGCAAGCCAGTTGCCTTCCGCGCTCCAGGTGCGCTGCGGAAAGCCGTCGGTGATGAA
>JALYWP010000334.1 GCA_030852655.1 Pseudomonadota bacterium
GCCTCGATCGAGGAAGTGTTCAAGACCATCGCCGAGGCGGTCGCCATCGTGGTCGTCATCATCCTCTTGTTCCTCGGCTCGTTCCGTTCGGTGCTGATGCCGATCGTGACCATCCCGTTGTCGCTGATCGGCGTCTTGTTCATCCTTTTCTTGATGGGCTACTCGATCAACCTGTTGACGCTGCTCGCCATGGTGCTGGCGATCGGCCTCGTGGTCGACGACGCCATCGTGGTGGTCGAGAACATCCAGCGCCATATCGAGGAAGGCATGTCGCCGATGCAGGCGGCGTTCCAGGGCATGCGCGAGATCTTTGCGCCGGTCGTCGCCATGACGATCACGCTTGCCGCCGTTTTCGCGCCGCTCGCCTTCACCGGCGGTCTCACCGGTTCGCTCTTCCGCGAATTCGCGCTGACGCTGGCCGGCGCCGTCGTGATCTCCGGCCTCGTCGCCGTCACCATCACGCCGATGATGGCCGCGCGCATCCTGAAGGGCGGCGAGCATGGCCGCTTCCAGCGGATCGTCGATCGCACGTTCGACAGGGTTGCCAGTCGCTACGAACGGCTCGTGTCAGGCTCGCTGAAATACCGGCCGGTGACGCTGATGATCGTCATCGCCCTGATTTCGGTGACCGGCTTCATGTTCCTGAAGACGTCGAGCGAGCTCGCCCCGGAAGAGGATTCCGGCGCGCTCTTCTCGCTGGTGACGGCGCCGCGCTATGCGACCACCGAATACACCTCGCTCTATGCCGACCAGATGATGGAACTGACCAAGGAGATCGAGGAACTTAGGGCCTATTTCACTGTCGTCGGCTTCGGCGGCCAGACCAACAGCGGCATCGCGCTCTGGGCTTTCAAGGACTGGGATGAGCGGGATCGTTCGCAGAAGGAGATCCAGCAGGACATTCAGGGCCGGCTTTCCAAGGTTGCCGGCGTCGAGGCGCTCGTCTTCGCGCCGCCCTCATTGCCGGGCGCCGGCGGCGGCCTCCCGATCTCGATGGTCATCCAGTCGACCAGCGATCCAAGCCAGGTCTACGAGGTCGCCGAGCAGGTGAAGCAGAAGGCGCAGGAGTCAGGACGCTTCATCGTCGTCCAGAACTCGCTCGCCTTCGATGCGCCGCAGGTCACCGTCAAGATCGACCGCGACCGCGCGGCGGCACTCAACCTTCCCATCAGCGACATCGGCGCGACGCTGAGCCTGCTCGTCGGCGGCGGCGCCGTCGCGCAGTTCGACCGCGATTCCAACAGCTATGACATCATCATGCAGGTGCCGGAAAAGCTGCGCGGCAATCCGGAACATCTCGGCAGCTATTATGTCCGTTCGGTCACTGGAGACATGGTGCCGTTGTCGGCCGTGGTCTCGGTTTCGACCAATGCCTCGCCTGCTGCGATCCTCCAGTTCAACCAGCTGAATTCCGCCACCATCTCAGCGCTGCCGGTCCCGGGCGTCACTACCGGCGACGGGTTGCAGGTGATCGAGGACATTGCCCGGCCGCTGCTGCCGGCCGGATTCTTCATCGACTATTCCGGCCAGTCGCGCCTTGAGAAGGAGCAGGGCAACACGATCGCGATTGCCTTCGCGCTTGCCGTTGTCGTGATCTATCTCGTGCTGGCCGCGCAGTTCGAGAGCTTCCGCGATCCGCTGATCATCATGATGTCGGTGCCGCTGTCGATCTTCGGCGCGCTGCTGCCGCTCAACCTTGGGCTCGGCACGCTGAACATCTATACGCAGGTCGGCCTGATCACGCTGATCGGCCTGATCACCAAGCACGGCATCCTCATGGTCGAGTTCGCCAACCAGCAGCGCGAGGAGCATGGCCTTTCCCGCCGCGATGCGATCGTCGCCTCGGCCAGAACGCGCCTGCGGCCGATCCTGATGACCACGGCCGCGATGGCGCTCGGCGTCGTGCCGCTGATCATCGCGCAGGGTGCGGGCGCCGCTGCTCGCTATTCGATGGGCCTGGTGATCTTCTCCGGCATCCTGATCGGTACGCTGTTCACGCTGTTCGTCGTGCCGATGTTCTATACCTTCATCTCCCGCAAGGAGTTGAAGACGCATGCCGAACCAGCGGCAACGCCGGCCCCGGCTCCGGCGCATTGACGAGAAAGGGCGGCCGCGGAGCCGCCCTTTTCATGTTTTCCTGCCAAGGCCGCGGCCGACACACTTTCTGGTCCACGGTGGAAGGCGTTTATCGGCCGGCTGGTCCGCGTCGCCTCGGACTGTGGCGGCGACGACATGGCGCGGCTCGCCTGTTGCACAACTGGTGTCTCCTCGTGCTAAGTCGTTTCGGGAAACGATCGAGAGGTAGGCAGTCCATGAGCAATCACCAGAAATTCTACATCGACGGCAAGTGGGTCGACCCGGTCGAGCCGGCGCTTCTCGACGTGATCGATCCGTCGACCGAGGAAGCCTACACGCAGATTTCCGTGGGCTCGAAGGCAGATGTCGACCGCGCGGTAGCCGCCGCCAAGGCTGCGTTCCCAGCCTTTTCGCTCACCACCAAGGCGGAGCGGCTGGCGCTGCTGAGGCGCATCCTCGAAATTTACAATGAGCGCTTCGAGGATATCGCTCAGGCCGTGAGCTACGAAAACGGTTCGCCCATCAGCTGGGCGCGCGAGGCGCAGGCATGGGCGGGCCGGGCGCATATGGAATCCACGATCAAGGCGCTCGAGGACTACGAGTTCAGCGAACGCCGGGGCACCACCATGGTGGTCAAGGAGCCGATCGGCGTCTGCGCACTGATCACCCCGTGGAATTGGCCGCTCAACCAGATCGTCTGCAAGGTGGCTCCGGCGATCGCCGCCGGCTGCACCGTGGTGCTGAAGCCTTCCGAGGTCGCGCCGATCTCCGGCATCGTCTTCTCCGAGGTGATGGACGCCGCCGGCACGCCGAAGGGCGTCTACAACATGGTGAACGGCACCGGGCCCGACGTGGGCCAGATCATGGCCGGCCACCCCGACGTCGACATGGTGTCCTTCACCGGCTCGACGCGGGCGGGCATCATCGTCGCCGAGAC
>JALYWP010000361.1 GCA_030852655.1 Pseudomonadota bacterium
TCTATGGGGCAGATGAAGCTGCGCCACTTCGTGCCGCCGGCGGAGGAGGCGATGACCAAGGCGCAGGAACTGCAATTGATGATCCGGCATCCGAACAATTCCGGCCTGCAGCGCGATCCGATCACGCAGTATTTCATTCCCGCGCATTTCGTCCAGAACCTGTCTATCTCGCAGGGCGATCGGCTGATCCTCGCCATGGAGGGCGGTATCTCGATCTCGGAAGATCCCAATTTCCGCTTCGATTTTGCTGCGCATGGCACGGAGGATATCCGTGTCGAAGCCGTAGACACGGATGGCAAGGTCTTCACCGATCAGTGGCCGCTCGATCCCACCGGCCTTTGAGGTGATGCGAACGCTGCTGCTGGCTGCGGCCATACTCGCCTTCGTCGGGCCGGCGCGGTCGGGCGATGTCGAGGAGCCGGCTGGCTACAGGATGGACGAATACAGGGCGCCGACCCCGGCGACGTTGCAGGGAGCGCGGGTTGTCGACACCCAGGAAGCCGAAGCGTTGTGGCGGAAGAAGAAGGCGGTTTTCATCGACGTCATGCCGCACACGCCGAAACCGGCAAACCTGCCCGCTGGAACGGTATGGAGGGACAAGGTCAGGGAAGGAATTCCCGGAAGCATCTGGCTTGCCAATGTGGGATATGGGGCGATCTCCGAAGAAACCGCGGACTATTTCCGGCGGGGGCTCGAGGCCGGCATCGCGTCGGACAAGACGCGGCCGATCGTATTCTACTGCATGGCCGATTGCTGGATGTCCTGGAACGCCGCCAAGCGGGCGGTCGAATGGGGTTACGGCTCGGTGTTCTGGTACCCGCTCGGAACCGATGGCTGGGAAAGCGCGAAGCTGCCGCTGGAGGAGCATCGGCCTTACGCGATCGACGCCGAGGATCCGGCGAAATAACCTCGTGAGGAAACGGCGGGCCGACACGGCAGCAGCTTCGACTGCGGCGGGCCGGAAACCGCGCGGCATGGATCTTTTCGGGAACCACCGCTAAGCAACATGCCGATGCGGCGGGCCGGCTGGCTGCGCATCTGCGGTGCCGGCATTGGAGAACTGCATGCCTGAGGCGTTCATTTGCGATTATGTCCGCACCCCGATCGGGCGGTTCGGAGGATCGCTGTCATCGGTGAGAACGGATGATCTCGGCGCCGTGCCGCTGAAGGCGCTGCGGGAGCGCAATGCCGGCGTCGACTGGGCGGCGCTGGACGACGTCGTCTATGGCTGCGCCAACCAGGCCGGCGAGGACAACCGCAACGTCGCCCGCATGGCGCTCCTGCTTGCCGGGCTGCCGGAGGAGGTGCCTGGTTCGACCGTCAACAGGCTCTGTGGCTCGGGCATGGATGCCGTCACCATCGCAGCCCGCGCCATCAGGGCCGGCGAGGCCGAACTGATGATTGCCGGCGGCGTCGAATCGATGAGCCGCGCACCCTTTGTGCTGCCCAAGGCCGAGACGGCCTTCTCGCGCAATGCCGAGATCCACGACACCACGATCGGCTGGCGTTTCGTCAATCCGCTGATGAAGACGCAGTACGGCATCGATTCCATGCCCGAGACCGGCGAGAACGTCGCCGAGGATTTCGCTGTGTCCCGCGCCGACCAGGACGCCTTTGCCGCGCGCAGCCAGGCCAGGGCGGCGGCTGCGCAGGAGTGCGGCAGGCTGGCGAAGGAGATCGTGCCGGTGACGATCCCGCAGAAGAAGGGCGAACCGGTCGTCGTCGGCAAGGACGAGCACCCGCGCGCCACCAGCATCGAGGCGCTGGCAAAACTGCCGACGCCATTCCGGCAGGGCGGCACGGTGACGGCCGGCAACGCCTCGGGCGTCAACGATGGCGCGGCGGCCCTGATCGTTGCGTCGCAAGCCGCGGCGAAGAAACATGGCCTGACGCCGATCGCCCGCATCCTTGGCGGAGCGGTGGCGGGCGTGAGCCCTCGCATCATGGGGATGGGGCCGGTGCCGGCGACGCGGAAGCTTTGCTCTCGGCTTGGCCTGAAACCCACCGACTTCGACGTGGTCGAACTCAATGAAGCTTTCGCCTCGCAGGGTATCGCGGTTCTGCGCCAGCTCGGCATCGCCGAGGATGCGCCGCATGTGAATCCCAATGGCGGCGCCGTCGCGCTCGGTCATCCGCTCGGCATGTCGGGCGCCCGCATCACCGGCACGGCGGCCCTTGAACTGCGCGAGCGCCGCAGCCGGCTGGCCCTTGCCACAATGTGCATCGGCGTCGGCCAGGGCATCGCAATCGCCATGGAAAGAGTTTAGGCCAACGATCAGGGTCGGTACGTCGCCGTGCTCGACACGTTCGATCCCGGGCGGGCATGCGTACTCGGATGAAGCGATTGCCGGCGGGGCGCAGTGCGGGCTATGGAAGGCCGAAGGACGGGCGGACGCTGACGCAACGATTCTCATACGCTGGAAAAATGCAGCACTATCAAGAGTATATATTTTCCGTCGCGCCCATGATCGACTGGACGGACCGGCATTGCCGTTTCTTCCATCGCCAACTGACGCGCCGCGCGCTCGTCTATACCGAGATGGTTGTGGCGGACGCCGTGATCCACGGCGCGCGCGACAGGCTGCTTGGCTTCGATGCCGAAGAGCATCCCGTGGCGCTGCAGCTCGGCGGGTCGGATCCGGGCAAGCTCGCCGAAGCCGCAAGCATCGGCGAGGCCTTCGGCTATGACGAGATCAATCTCAATGTCGGTTGTCCGTCCGACCGCGTGCAGTCCGGCACGTTCGGCGCCTGCCTGATGCGCACGCCGGCGGTGGTCGCGGCGTGCGTCGCCGCCATGAAGGGCGCGGTGAAGGTTCCGGTGACGGTGAAATGCCGCATCGGCGTCGACGACCAGGATCCCGGACTCGCGCTCGACACGCTGGCGGCCGATGTGTTCGAGGCCGGCGCGGATGCGCTCTGGGTGCATGCGCGCAAGGCCTGGCTCCAGGGGCTCTCGCCCAAGGAGAACCGTGACATCCCGCCGCTCGACTACGAGCGCGTCTATCGGCTGAAGCAGAACTATCCGGACCGCTACATCGGCATCAACGGCGGTATCCGCTCGCTCGAGGAAGCGCAGGCGCATCTTGCCCATGTTGACGGCGCGATGCTTGGCCGCGCCGCCTACCAGACGCCGGGTATTCTGGCCGCTGTCGACGCCGCGTTCTACGGCGAAGCCGTAAGCCCGTTCGATCCGAGTGCGCTGCTCGAAAAGATGTGCACCTATGCGGATCGCCACATTGCCGCCGGCGGGCGGCTCGGGCATATCACCCGCCATATGGTCGGGCTGTTCCACGGGCAGCAGGGCGCCCGCCGCTTCAGGCAGATATTGTCCGTCGATGCTGCAAAACCCGGCGCCGGATCCGAAGTTCTCCGCGAGGCCTTTGCCGCCGTGGAATTTGGTGCCGGGCTCGAAGCGGCTTAGTCGCGCAACACCAGCCGGTCGCCGCGCACGTCGAAGCCCGACAGGGTGCCCATGAAGTTCATGCCGAGCAGGCTCTGTCCCAGCCGGCCGTCCTCGGCGACCAGAAGCGGCAGGTTTTTGCGCACGATGCCGCCCACGACCACCTCATCCGCGACGACACGAGCTGCATTGGCCGTGCCGTTGGCGGTCGAGACCGGAATGTTGAAGTTCAGAGCCGCCGGGTCGAAGCCCGCCCGTTCGGCGTCGGCCGCGGTGAGCACGGTGGAGGTCGCGCCGGTGTCGACGATCGTGCTGATCGTCCTGCCGTTCACGTCGACATTGGCCTCGAAATGCCCGTCGATGCGCTGCCGCAGCGTGACGATCGTCCGCCCGTCGCCGTCGGTGATCGACAGCGGGCTGCCCGGAACGAGGCCGCCGCTGACGCGGCTCGCCACGTCCTGCAACTCGTAGCGGTACTCGTAGCCGGCCATGAGCACCAGTATAACCAGAAACCATAGCGCAAGCGTGCGGACCGTCTGGCCGAAACGCTGCCCGGACGCCAGCACGCCGCTTGCGAGGAGCGCGCCCAGCGCGCCGAGATAGATGAGATGGCCGAAACTGTCGGTGTCGAGGCCGAATATCTCGCTGCCGCTGGAATCGGCCATGACGAGCACGATCAGCCCCGCCGCCACCGCCGCCGCTACGATCCAGAAAAGCCGCCCCATCGTTCCCTCAGGCGATGCCTCGCTCGCGTGCCATGCGCGAGCGGCGGGTTTCACGGCGCGGCCGCCTCTCGACCGTCTCCAGCCTTGCCGGCAGCAGCGCCATGATCTCGCGGCGCGTTTCCGGCGTCATGTCGAGCCAGCCGGATATCTCGTCGCGCGTGCGGCCGCAACCGAAGCAATAGCCGGTCTTCATGTCCACCGAGCAGACGAGGATGCAAGGAGATTCGATCGCCATCGGGAGTGCCTGGTTCCTGGGCCACAGATGGGACAAGGCGAAGACCAATGCAAGCCTGCCGCCGACGAGCCGCGTCGCACGGCGACAGGCATTGTACCGGCGCGACTTCGCCGCTATGCCGCCTGCAGCTTCCGATCCGCAGGCACCTATCATGACAAGCGCGCTTCCCTTCGACGATTTCCGCAATTTGATGTCGGCCCTGCCGGGCGGCGACGAGGCGGCTGCGGACCGCGTGCGGGCGCTCTTTTCCAAGGCCGAGAAGCCGGCAGCTTCGCTCGGCCGCATGGAGGACATCGCTGCCTGGCTGGCGAGATGGTCGGGCCGCGCGCCGCCCGCGATCAGCCGTCCGACGGTGGCGATCTTCGCCGGCAATCACGGCGTCGTCGCGCAGGGCGTGTCGCCGCGGCCGGTTGAAGCGACGGCGAGGTCGGTGGAGCTTTGCGCGGCCGGGGGGGCTGCCATCAACCAGATATGCCTCGCCCACGATCTCGGGCTGAAGGTCTTCGACCTCGCGTTGCATCTGCCGACCGGCGACATCACCCGCGAGGCGGCGCTCGAGGAAAAGAGCTGCGCCGCGACCATGGCCTACGGCATGGAGGCGGTCGCCGGCGGCACCGATCTTCTCTGCCTCGGCGATCTGGGCGTCGGCAATTCGACGGTCGCCGCCGCCATTCTTTGCCTCCTCTATGGCGGCAGCGGCGCGGAATGGGTCGGGCCGGGCTCAGGCGCGGACGCGGCGATGATCGCTCGCAAGGCCGAAGCGGTGGATGCGGCGGCGGTGCTGCATGGCAGCCATCGCAACGATCCGTTCGAGATACTGCGCCGCGTCGGCGGCCGTGAATTCGCAGCCATCGCCGGTGCGATCATCGCAGCACGCGCCGAGAAGGTGCCGGTCATCCTCGACGGTTTTGGAGCGATCGCCGCGGCCTGCGTGCTCCATGCCGTCAACCCCGCCATTCTCGACCACTGCCTGCTTGCCCAACGGCCTGCCGATCCAGGCCTTTCGCGGGCGGTGAAAAGGCTCGGCCTCGAGCCGCTGCTCGATCTGCGGCTGGCTCATGGCGAGGGAGTGGGTAGCGGGCTCGCCGCGGGCGCGGTCAAGGCGGCTGCGCTGCTCAGTTCCGGCATGGCTGCCGCGGTGCGTGCCTAAAGCGCGTCGCGATCTTTCAGATTGCACTCAGCCCCGTTTTGCGACCGCCGCTCTTGGGGTGGGCACGGCGGGCAACGCTTCCATCACGCGCGATGGAGGGAAGATGACGAT
>JALYWP010000362.1 GCA_030852655.1 Pseudomonadota bacterium
GTCGTGGCGTCTCGACCCCCGACCTCTCGATCCGCATCAAGACCGGCCCCATGGCGCTGCCGGCTCCTGACGCAGATCGGGTTGGCGACTACAGGAATGTCGTGAAGGAACACGTGGCGCAGTTTGCGAGCGACTACCGCGCCTATTTCGAGACCAACGACGCGGCTGACGATGTCAAGCGCACCATGCTCGACCAGATGCCGCGCCTGACCCTCGTGCCGGGCGTCGGCATGTTCGGCCACGGTCGCACGCTGAAGGACGCCCGGATCGCGTCAGACGTCGGCGAGATGTGGATCGAGGCGGTGAAGGGCGCCGAGGCGATCGGCGACTTCAAGCCGCTCTCCAAGGCCGATCTCTTCCCGCTCGAATACTGGTCTCTGGAGCAGGCGAAGCTCGCTTCCAACAAGCCCAAGCCACTGACCGGTCAGGTCATGCTTGTGACAGGTGGCGCCGGTGCGATCGGCGCGGCGACCGCAAAGCTCTTCGCCGACTACGGCGCGCACGTCGTGGTCGTCGACCTCGACGCCGACAAGGCGGCGGATGCTGCCAAAAAGGCCGGCAACAACTCCATCGGCGTCGGCGCCGACATCACCGACCCTGCGCAGGTTCGCGCCGCCTTCGACAAGGCGGTCGCGGTCTATGGCGGCGTCGACATTCTCGTTTCCAATGCAGGTGCCGCATGGGAAGGCAGGATCGGCGAGATCGACGACGCGCTTCTGAGGAAGAGTTTCGAGATCAACTTCTTCGCCCACCAGTGCGTTGCGCAGAACGCCGTGCGCATCATGAAGGAGCAGGGCACCGGCGGCGCGCTGCTCTTCAACACCTCCAAGCAGGCGGTCAACCCGGGCGCGAAATTCGGCGCCTACGGCCTGCCCAAGGCGGCGACGCTGTTCCTGTCGCGACAGTACGCGCTCGACTACGGCGCCGATGGAATCCGCTCCAACGCCGTCAACGCCGATCGCATCCGCTCGGGACTCTTGACCGACGAGATGATCGCCAGCCGCTCAGGGGCGCGCGGTCTTAGCGAGAAGGACTACATGTCCGGCAATCTGCTCGGCCAGGAGGTGACGGCGCAGGACGTGGCGCAGGCTTTCCTGCACCATGCGCTCGCCGACCGCACGACGGCCGACGTCACCACCGTCGACGGCGGCAACATCGCTGCTGCGCTGAGGTAGAGTTCCGAGCATCCTACCTCGTGCGAGATCGGTCCCCTTGTACGCGAGGAGAACGCCGAGGGTCTTCGTGCAGTTGCCTTCTGGAGTTTGGTTGCAAGCGCATCGACTTCGTCGTCGCGAATGAATGGGGCCATCGGATATGGATATCCGACCCGCAACAGAAAGGGGGCGGCTGCGGGCCGCCCCCTTTCGTTTCCGTGGAAATGAAGCCGTTATTCGTTCGGGTTCGGCATCCAGGCCGGCATGGCGACATCGGCATGGGCGAACTGCGGCAGCTTGGCCGACAGCTCTTCCATGTTCTTGATGTCGTTGTCGTTGAGCTGCTGCTGGGTGATCAGCGTCGGCGGCACGATCACGCTCTTGCCCGGATCCTCGCCGGCGAGAAGCTGCGCCAGCGCGCGCACCGACACCTGGCCGACCACGGCGGGGTTGGTGGCGGCGGTGGCTGCCCAGGCGCTGCCCGGCTCGCGCATCGCGGCGATGTCGGAAGTCGAGATGTCGGCCGAATAGATCTTGATGTCGGACGACAGGCCGGCCTCGTCGACGGCGATCTTCACGCCCTTGGCGAACTCGTCATACGGCGCGAACATCACCTGGATGTCCGGGTTCGCCGTCAGCACCGAGCGTGCCTGGTTGGCGACCGAGTTGGCGATCGGGTTGTCTAGCGTGCCGAACATCGCCTTTTCCTCGATGCCCGGATACTTGGCCTTGAACTCCTTCCAGGTCTCGTCGCGGCGGTCGAGCGGCGCGATGCCGGCGACATAGACATAGCCGGCCTTCCAGCTCTCGCCATTGTCCTTGATCGCCTGCTCCAGCGCCAGGCGCGCGAGGTCGCGGTCCGACTGCTCGATCTGCGGGATCTTCTCGTTCTCCACGTTCACGTCGAAGGCGACCACCTTGATGCCGGCGTCGACCGCGCGCTGCGCGGCTTCCTTCATCGATTCCGTCAGCCCGTGCTGGATGATGATGCCCTGCACGCCGAGCGCGATCGCCTGGTCGACCATGTCGGCCTGGAG
>JALYWP010000007.1 GCA_030852655.1 Pseudomonadota bacterium
GTGGAATCGAACACCACGCCGCCGCCGACATTGTAGACAGCCTCGCCGTCGGGGAAGAGGGTGATGGTGCGGATGGCGACGTTGAAGCGCATCCGGCCACCCGGCTCGATCCAGCCGATCGCGCCGCAATAGGCGTTGCGCGGCGCGGTCTCCAGGTCGCGCAATATCTCCATCGCACGGATTTTTGGTGCGCCGGTAATCGAGCCGCAGGGGAAGAGCGCTGCGAAGATGTCGCGGATGGTCAAACCCGGCAGCAGCTTCGCCCGCACGCGGCTCACCATCTGGTGCACGGTGGCAAAGCTTTCGATGCGGAAAAGCTCCGGCACATCGAGCGAACCGACCTCCGAGATCAGCGAGATGTCGTTCCTGAGCAGGTCGACGATCATCCTGTTCTCGGCCTGGTTCTTCGGATCGTTGGCGAGGAAGCGCTTCAGTTCCTCGTCCCCCTCGGGCGTTGCGCCGCGCGGCGCCGTGCCCTTCATCGGATGCGTCTCGATCCATCCGTCGCCGTCGACCTCGAAGAAGAGCTCCGGCGAGCGCGACAGGATCACCGGCCCGCCGAGATCGACCAGCGCGCCGTATTTCACCGGCTGCCGCGCCGCCAGCGCGTCGAAAGCCGAAAGCGGATCGCCGGTCCATTTGGCCTCTACCGGGAAGGTCAGGTTCGCCTGGTAGCAATCGCCCTCGCGCAGATGCCGGTGCACCCGGTCGAAGCGTTTCCTGTAGTCCTCGAACGACCATGTCGCGTTGACGCCGAAGATCGGCCCGTTGGTCTGCGGCCTGCGGTCCTGCGGCAGCGCGTCTTCAGACGGCCCGTCGAAGACGCCGAGCGTCATGAGCGGCGTGCGCCTGTCCATCGGGATGATGGGCCTGAGCTTCGGCTCGAGCAGGTAGCCCGCCTCGTAGGAGAAATAGCCGGCGAGCCATTTTCCCGCATCGTGCGCCTTCTGCGCTGCTTCGAGCGCCGGGAAAAACTCTTCCACCTTCTCCGCCACGATGATTTTTCGCGGACGTTCGAACAGCACCTCGCTGCCGGCGAAATCGTCGCGGAACAGGATATAGGGCGCGCTCGGCAAGTGTGTGTCGTCGCTAGTCAAGCGCTTCCAGCTCGTCGATCAGACCGCTGATCACGCCAAGCCCGATCTGCCAGAATTTCGGATCGGATGCGTCGAGCCCGAACGGCTTCAAGAGTTCCGAGTGATGCTTGGTGCCGCCGGCGCGCAGCATCGCGAAATACTTGTCCTGGAAGCCGCGCTCCGCATTCTGGTAGACGGCGTAGAGCGAGTTCACCAGGCAGTCGCCGAAAGCGTAGGCGTAGACATAGAAGGGTGAGTGGATGAAGTGCGGGATGTAGGTCCAGAACGTCTCGTAGCCCTCGCGCAGCCCGATCGCCGGTCCCAGGCTCTCGGCTTGCACCTCCAGCCAGAACTCGCCGATCTTGTCGGAGGTCAGTTCGCCCTGCCTGCGCTCGGTGTGCACCTTGCGCTCGAACTCGTAGAAGGCGATCTGGCGCACCACCGTGTTGATCATGTCCTCGACCTTCTGGGCGAGCATGGCCTTGCGCTCGCGACGGTCGGCGGTCTTGTCGAGCAGCGAGCGGAATGTCAGCATCTCGCCGAACACCGAGGCCGTCTCGGCAAGCGTCAGCGGGGTGGAGGCCATCAGCGCACCCTGCTTGGCGGCCAGCACCTGGTGCACGCCGTGACCGAGCTCATGCGCCAGCGTCATCACGTCGCGCGGCTTGCCCATGTAGTTCAGGAGCACGTAGGGGTGCGCCGAGGGCACCGTCGGATGCGCGAAGGCGCCCGGCGCCTTGCCGGGGCGAACCGGCGCGTCGATCCAGTTCCGGTCGAAGAATATGCGCGCGATCTCCGCCATGTCCGGCGAGAAATCCTGATAGGCGGAGAGCACCGTGTTCTTCGCTTCGTCCCATCCGATCGTCGCCTGCGGTGTCTCGGGCAACGGCGCGTTGCGGTCCCAGTGGTTCATCTGGTCCATGCCGAGCCAGCGCGCCTTCATCCGATAGTAGCGGTGCGACAGGCGTGGATAGGCGTCGCGAACGGCGGCGGCAAGCGCATCCACGACGCTCTTTTCGACCCTGTTCGCCAGATGCCTGGAATCGGCGATGTCCTGGAAGCCGCGCCAGCGGTCGGAGATTTCCTTGTCCTTGGCGAGCGTGTTGGTGATCAGCGTGAAGGTGCGCAGATTCTTGCGGAAAGTGGCGGCGAGCGCCTCCGCGGCCTGCTTGCGGACGGCGCCATTCGCATCCTGCAGGCGGTTCAGCGTCGGCTCCAGCAGCATTTCCTCGCCGCCGACGTCGAAGCGCAGTTCGGTCATCGTCTCGTCGAACATGCGGTTCCAGGCGCCGCGCCCGGTTATCGACTTCTCGTGGAAGAGCTGCTCGATGCGGTCTTCCAACTGGTAGGGCTTGTCCTTCCTCAGATCGACGACCCAGGGCCGGTAGTGGTTGAACAGCGGATCGGCGTCGAGCGCCTTCTCAAGCAGTTCGTCATCGATCAGGTTGAGTTCCAGTGCGAAGAAGAGCAAATGCGCGCTCGCATCCGTCATCTTCTCCTGTATGTCGCCATAGAGTTTCGCCCGCTTCGGGTCGGACGTGTCGCCGGCATAGACGAGCCCCGCATAGGAGGCGACGCGGCCGATCAGTTCCTCCAGCGCCTCGAAATCGCGCAGTGCTTCGCCGAGCCGGCCAGCCTGGCCCTTCCCCGCCTCTGCCGCCAGCGTACCCTTCCAACGGCTTTCGAACGCCTCCGATTCGCGTCCGGCGCGTTCGATATCGACCTTCAGTTCCGGTGCATCGATGCCGGCATAGAGATCGGTCAGGTTCCACTCCGGCAGGTCGCCGAGCGGCGTCCGGGTCTGCGCGGCGGCCGCCAGCCGGGATGCTGCATGCGGCGAAGCCGTCGCTCCGGTTTGCCGCTCCGAGAATGTCCGCATCGTCATCGCCTTCCAGATCCGAGACCGTGAAAAGTCTAAGGACTTCGTTCACCGGCTTTTTTGAAGCGTTATTTAGAACCCTGTGCCAAGTTGATCCAGTCGCCGGCGACGGCTCCCGAGGGCAAGCCCCAAATAGCGATCTCTCATGGCAGGTTCCATCCTCATAGTCGATGACGATCCGGTGCAGCGGCGCCTGCTTCAGGCGGCCATGCAGAAATTCGGCCATGAGGCGGTGCTTGTCGAAAGCGGCGAGGCGGCGCTCGGCATGCTGGACGCCGCCGCGGGCGGCGACATCGAGGCGATCGTGCTAGACCTCGCCATGCCCGGCCTCGACGGTATCGGCGTGCTGAAGGCGATGCGCGAGCGCGGCATAGACATCCCCGTCATCGTCCAGACGGCACAGGGCGGCATCGACACGGTCGTCCAGGCGATGCGCAACGGCGCCTTCGATTTCGTCGTCAAGCCGGCCTCGCCCGAACGCCTGCGCTCCGCAATCGCCAACGCGCTCAAGGTCGAGGCGCTCGGAGCCGACGCAAGGCGCACCCGCAGGAAGGGCGGCACCGTCACCTTCAGGGACATCGTCACCAAGAGCCCGTCGATGGACAAGGTCATCCGCCTGGCGCAGAAGGCCGCCGCCTCCAACATCCCAATCCTGATCGAGGGCGAATCGGGCGTCGGCAAGGAACTCGTGGCGCGCGCTATCCAGGGCACCGGGGAACGGCGCTCGAAGCCCTTCGTCACCGTCAATTGCGGCGCCATCCCCGACAATCTGGTCGAATCCATCCTGTTCGGCCACGAGAAAGGGTCCTTCACCGGCGCCACCGAAAAACACGTCGGCAAGTTCGTCGAAGCCCATGGCGGCACGCTTTTCCTCGACGAGATCGGCGACCTGCCGCTTGACGTTCAGGTCAAGTTGCTGCGCGCCGTGCAGGACGGCGAGGTCGATCCGGTCGGCGGCAAATCCACGGTAAAAGTCGACATCAGGCTGATTTCGGCAACTCATCGCGACCTTCTGCAGCGGGTCAAGGACGGCGCCTTCCGCGAAGACCTGTTCTACCGCCTCAACGTCTATCCAATCGTGGTGCCTCCACTCAGGGAGCGCCGCGCCGACATTGCCCACCTCGTCAGGCACTTCATGGCCGGGGTGACCACAAACAAGGGCTCGAGGCCCCGCATCGAGGCCATTTCCGACGACGCGCTCGCCATGCTTGAGGCCTATGACTGGCCGGGAAACATCAGGCAGCTCGAAAATGCGGTCTTCCGCGCTTCGGTGCTTTGCGACGGCGAGGTGCTGACGGAGGAGGAGTTCCCGCAGATACGCGCGCAACTGCAGGGGTCGGTCGATCTCGGCAGCCACGGATCCGATCCGGTGCCGGCAGCCGCCGGGGGTTTGGAAGCCGTTGCGCCGCCTGCCGCGAAAGCGTTCGGCATCCTCAGGGGGCTTGACCAGCGCGGCAATGTGCGACCGCTCGCCGAAATCGAAGCCGAGATGATCAGGCTCGCCATCCATCATTACAACGGCCAGATGAGCGAGGTCGCGCGGCGGCTGGGGATAGGTCGCTCGACGCTCTACAGGAAGCTCAAGGAATATGATATCGATCCGGAAAATGGCCGGATGGACCGGCTTGCGTCCTGAGTGCTGCCATTGCGCGTGCCATAGGGCGAGCGGATAAGCTTTGGATTTGAATTAAACCTTCGGTTTACCAACAAACCGGCTTGCCAGATTCTACCGGAATTTCGCCACGGTCTCACCGCATTTTGCCTTCAAAAGGCTTCAATAAGCGGGGATTAACCATTAGGATCGATACTCGGATGTCATACCAACACATCCGTTCGTCATCTCCGGGGACAAACGGCAGCCTGCAAGGCCTTTTGATTTGACCACAATGGACCGACCCATCGATCGGCGGACGAGGAAGACCGCGGCCTGGCCGAAATGGCTGGCTGGCTTCATGCTGGCGCTCGGCTTCCTCTCTTTCGCCGCGCCCGCCGCACAGGCCGAGACGCGAACCCTCAAGCTCTATTTCATCCACACCAAGGAAAAGGCCGAGATCACCTATAAGCGCAACGGGCGCTACGATCAGGCCGGGTTGAAGAAGATCAACAATTTCCTGCGCGACTGGCGGCGCAACGAACCAACCAAGATGGACCCGCGCCTGCTCGACGCGGTGTGGGAAGCTTACAAGTCGGTCGGCGCCAGGGACTACATCCACGTCGTCTCGGCATACCGTTCTCCGGCGACCAACTCGATGCTGCGCAAGCGCTCGAAGGGCGTCGCCAACAAGAGCCAGCATATGCTGGGCAAGGCGATGGATTTCTACATTCCGGGCGTGCCGCTGAAGAAACTGCGCGACGCAGGCCTTCGCGCCCAGGCCGGTGGCGTCGGCTACTATCCGCGCTCCGGTTCGCCCTTCGTGCATTTCGACGTCGGCAATGTCAGGCACTGGCCGCGCATGAGCCGCAAGGAACTCGTGGCTGTATTCCCGAACGGCAAGACGCTGCATGTGCCTTCCGACGGCAAGCCGCTGCCCGGTTTCGAAACCGCCCTTGCCTCCTATGAAGCGCGCAAGAAGAGCGGCACGACGGCGCTGGCGCTCGCCTCGAGTTCGTCGAAATCGCGGTCCGGCGGATTGCTGTCGGCGCTCTTTGGCGGCGGCGCCGACGAGGAAGAGGACACGGCCGAGGAGAGTGTCGCCGTGGCACGGGCAGCCCCGAAGCCTTCCGGCGACATCCGCATCGTTCCGCCCGAACTCGCCAATCCTGTGTCCGCCGCTACGCCCGAGGTCGAGGAACCGATCGAGACGCCCGAGACCATCATCGCCGCACTTCCGGCGCGCGACGTTCCGCTGCCCGCCTTCGCGCCGCGGCCCAAGGCGGATGTGGGCCAGGCTGATGGAGTCGCGGTGGCCATGGCGTCCGCCCAACCCGACAGCATCCCGTTCGGCATGGCCCAGCCTCTGCCGGAAGACGGCGGCGAGCTTGACGAAGAAGCCGACGCCGGCATCCCGCTGCCCACCTGGCGTCCTGACGAGATCGGCGCTGCTGACGCCGCGCTTCTTGCCCTCGCCGCCCCCGACAAGGATCCTGTCCTCGCCGAGTTCGGCCTCGCCGGCATGAACTCAAAGGCGGATCAGATCGAAGCCACGATCGAGGAAAACAACCAGCGCCTCGCCATGCTGTCGCGGCCGGCCGAGATCGACGAAACCGTAGCCGCCATGATGCGGGAAACCAGCAGCGACGCCGTTACGCGCTCCGTCAGGACGACGGCCAAGTCGGACCGCGCCCATGTCGGCGACAGCAAGCCGGCGCCCAGGCCGCTGGTCGTCGCCGCGCAGCCCGAAGCCGCCCGCTGGGCGCTCGGCGTCGAGACCGAGTTGGCCTACGCCGCCGGCGGTCCGTCGATCGAGCATCTGCGCAGCGTGCCGAGCGAGGTCTACGCCACCGGCTTCCAGCGCGACACCGTGGTGGCCGACGCCGGCCGCTTCACCGGCAAGGCGATCACCTTCATGCCGGTGGCCCGCTTCGAAACGAACTGAACGCGCCGATCCTGAAACGAAAGCGGGCCGGCGTCATCGCGGGCCCGCTTCGTTTGGACGTCCCGATGGCCTCGCAAAGCTGCTAAATCGCCCTGAGCGCACTCGCCTGCCGGGCAAAGGATTCGATCACGTCCCACTTACCCTCGCGCACCGTTTCGTCCGGCGCGACCCAGGAGCCGCCGACGCACACCACGTTCGGCACGGCGAGATACTCTTCCGCATTGAGCGCCGAAACGCCGCCGGTCGGACAGAAGCGCACTGGCGCGAGCGGCGAGGCGAGCGACCTCAGGAAGGTCGTGCCGCCGGCCTGTTCGGCGGGGAAGAATTTCAGGAAGTCGATGCCGGCTTCGAGTGCCGTCATGATCTCGCCCGGCGTGATGGCCCCCGGCAGCAGCGGCACCTGGCTGTCGGTCGCCGCCGAGATCAGATTAGCCGTCAATCCCGGGCTTACGATGAATTTCGAGCCGGCTGCGGCGGCTTCCTCGAACTGTCGCGGGTTGAGCACCGTTCCGGCGCCGACGACCGCCTCCTCGACCTCGCCGGCGACCCGGCGTATCGCCTCCAGTGCGGCTGAAGTGCGCAAGGTGATCTCGATCGCCTTGAGCCCGCCTTTCGCCAGCGCGCGGGCAAGCGGCACCGCGTCGGCCGCGTTCTTGACCTTCAGCACGGGGATGACAGGCTGGCCGCCGAGCAGGGACAGCAGCTTTTCGGATTTGCCCGTCATTCGTTCACTCGCCATTCGTTCCTCTCTGCGCGTCGGAATTTCAACCGGTTAACAGAAGGCGGAAGACGAGTCTATGAATGGGCGATCCATGACGGCCCCGGCCTCACGTCCGTCAGAACCACCCCTTCACCCACCACCGCATTGCCTGCCAAAATCCGCCCCCACCGGCGCCGAAGGGCAGCGCCTCGCCGATTGCCGCCTGCGTCCTCGGCCCGGCGATGCCGTCCGCCCCCAGCCGGTGATCGCGCTGGAAGGCGCGCACCGCCACCTCCGTATCCTTGCCGAAGATGCCGTCCACGACCAACGGATAGCCGAGCGCGGAGAGGCTTTGCTGCAGGTCGCGCACGGCCCCGCCTGCCGAGCCTTCCGCAAGCAAGGCAGGCCTGACAGGAGTATCTCCGCCGTTACCGCCTTCCGCGACCACGCCGCTTCCCGCCGCGTGCCGCCGGTGCGCCGCGGCCAGCTTCGTGTGATAGGCATTTTTCCGAAAGCCCGGCCCGTTATAGCCGCGCGCGAACGTCTCCCAGTCGCGTCTGCGGATGGCCTCCGTCAATCCCGATTTATCGATGAAGCGCGCCATCAGCCGCGCCTGTCCGGCAGCCCCCTCGCGCGCCTCGGAGACCAGCGCGTCGACATCGGCGAAGCCCAGCCACGCCCAATGCGCGCCCATCACCTGCCCGAGCCCCCAGGATACGGACTCGTAGGCGGCCTTGTGGTCGATCGCGGCGGCACGCTGAAGCAACCGCCAGCGCGCCGCCTGCGAGGCCGGATTGGCGACCGCGCCCGCGGTCGGCGAGGCAAGCCCCTCTGCCCGCGCCCTTGCCAGCGCATCGCCGGACAGCCGGCGGTCGAAATAGTGCCCCTCGAAGCGGATCAGCGGCTCCTGTCTGCCCTCGATCACGGCAAAGACGCTTCCGGCACTCTCCACCTCGACAATTGCAAGCATTGCTGCCGGCTCGATGTCGAATTCCAGCGCGACTTCTCTGATCTCGGATGCGGTCTTCTCGGTGAACATGAAAAATAGCTCCGTTTTCCTGCCGCAAGTCTCGCCGCGTTCCGATCGGCGTGGAGAAAACCGTGGCGCAATTTATCGGCCCGGCATGGCGGCGTCACCGCCCGCCTTCGCCAAGCTGCTGGAAATCATGGTCATTCCGCCCCGATCTTGAAAATACCAAGGTGAAACGATAGGCCGACGCGCATGAATTCATCCACGCCATTCCGCGTTGCGGCGCTCTACCGCTTCGTGACGCTCGACCGCTGCGAAGAGTTGCGGGCGTCGCTTGCCGCCTTCTGCTGCGCCCGCGGCATCAAGGGTACGCTGCTCGTCGCCCGCGAAGGCATCAACGGCACGGTTGCCGGTAGCGAGGCGGCGGTCGCCGAATTGATCGCCCATCTCGAAGCCATGCCGGAATTCGCCGGCCTCGACGTGAAATACAGCATGGCGCTCGAAATGCCTTTCCGCCGCATGAAGGTGCGGCTGAAGCGGGAGATCGTGACCATGGGCATGCCCGACATCGATCCGCTTGCCGGCGCCGGCGCCTATGTCGATCCCGGCGACTGGAACGCGCTGATCGCCGATCCCGGCACGATCGTCATCGACACCCGCAACGGCTACGAGGTCGCGCTCGGCAGCTTCGCCGGCGCTATAAATCCGCATACGGAAAGCTTTCGTGAGTTTCCCGACTGGGTTGCGCGCCATCGCGGCGAATTGGAGGGCAGGAAAGTCGCGATGTTCTGCACCGGCGGCATCCGCTGCGAGAAGGCGACCGCCTATGTGAAGTCGCTCGGCGTCGAGAACGTCTTCCATCTCAAGGGCGGCATCCTGAAATATCTGGAGGAAGTGCCTGCCGAAGAGAGCCTCTGGCGGGGCGAATGCTTCGTCTTCGACGAGCGCGTCGCCGTCGCCCATGGGCTGGAGGTCGGCGACGCCGAACTCTGCCGCGCCTGCCGACATCCGCTCACCGCCGCAGACCGGCTTTCGCCGAAATTCGCTGAAGGCATTTCCTGCGAGCGCTGCCACGACAGCCGCAGCGAAGATGACCGCGCCCGCTACGCCGAGCGCCACCGCCAGGTCGAACTCGCCGCCGCCCGCGGCGCCCGCCCGCATATCGGCAGCTGAGACGCCCACCCCTTCCAAGCTCGAATTCACGGCGGCGGCGTTGTAATGTCGCCGCCAGCCCCTACTTCACCATGACCGCAACCGTGGAGCCCCCCTCGATGTTCGACCCCAAGAAACTGCTCGACGACCTGCTCGGCTCGAAGATGCCCGGCACCGAATCCACGGTGCGCGACAAGGCCGGCCAGGCCACGCAGCTTGCCAAGGACAATCCGCTCGCCGCCGGCGCGCTGGTCGCGGTGCTCTTGGGCACCGGCACAGGACGCAAGGTCACCGGCTCGGCGCTGAAGATCGGCGGCCTCGCGGCGGTCGCCGGCCTCGCCTACAAGGCCTATCAGAACTACCAGAAGGGCAATCAGCCCGGCGCGGCCTCGGAGCAGGGAACCCAGCAGGAGCCCGTGCTGCTGCCGCCGCCTTCCGACACCGAATTCGATCCCGCCGGTGCGCCGCAGGGCGAGGCGGAATTCACGCTGGCTTTGGTGCGCGCCATGATTGCCGCGGCCAAGGCCGACGGCCATATAGACGACGAAGAGAAGAAGAAGGTCGGCGACCGCCTGGCGCTGGCCGGGCTGGGTTCGGAGGCCGAGGCCTTCCTGCGCGAGGAGCTGGAGAAGCCGCTCGATCTCGACGAGTTGGTGTCGCTCGCCAGGACCGAGGCGCAGCGTGTCGAGCTCTACACCGCCTCGCGCCTCACCATCGAGCCGGATTCGCGCGCCGAGCGCGGCTATCTCGACCTGCTCGCGGGCCGGCTGCAACTGCCCGACGCGCTGGTCGACCATATCGAGGCGACCGTCTCGGCGGCAAAGGAGCCGGTTCCCTTCGAAACGGCGGGCGGCGATTCCCGCACCTCGGTGCCGCCGGTCCCTGGCGCGAACCGCACGCGCTGGTAGGCCCGCTTTAAGCTTTCGTTAACCAATCGGGCGCATGCTTCGTCACAGTCGGACAGGCCTCCTCCTCCCAAGCCTGGGCCGCGAATAGGGGCGGTCGCCAATGGCCGCCCTTTTTGTTCGGCTCTTGCCTCGCTCGCCCGCGTTTGCGATGTGTCTCTCCTGAAATTCGGAGGACATGGAATGGCAAAACCCGCCAACGGCAAGACCGCGATCGTCACAGGCGCCGGCACCGGCATAGGCAAGGCGACGGCGGCGGCACTTCTGGCCGATGGCTGGAACACGGTGTTCGTCGGCCGCCGCAAGGACGTGCTGGACGAAGCAGTCGCCGAAGCGGAGAAATCCTCATCCGGCGCCAAGGCCCTCGCCGTCTCCTGCGACGTGACCAGACCCGCCGAGGTCGATGCCCTCTTCGCCGAGATAGACAGGGCGTTCGGCCGCGTCGACCTCCTTTTCAACAACGCCGGCAAGGGCTTCAAGACCGCTACCATCGACGAGGTACCTGTCGACGTGTGGAACGACGTGGTAGCCGTCAACCTTACCGGCTCCTTCCTGGTCGCCCGCGCCGCCTTCGCCGCCATGCGCAAGCAGAACCCGATGGGCGGCCGCATCATCAATAACGGCTCGATCTCTGCCCACACGCCGCGGCCGGGCTCGGTGCCCTACACGGCCACCAAGCACGCAATCACCGGCCTGACCAAGACGCTGGCGCTGGACGGCCGCCCCTTCGACATCGCCTGCGGCCAGATCGACATCGGCAATGCCGACACTGGCATCGCGCCGCTGGCGATCGGCATGCCGCAGGCGGACGGCACGATGATGGGCGAGGCGGTGATGGATGCGCAGCGCGTCGCCGAGGCTATCGTCTACATGTCCGGCCTGCCGCTGGACTCCAACGTGCTGTTCATGACCGTGATGGCGACCAAGATGCCCTTCGTCGGAAGGGGGTAGCGTCACCCCAGCGGCGCGCCTGGAACGTAGAGCGAGACCGGCCGGATCTCATAGACCGCGGTCGGATTGACCCGCTGCAGGTCGCGCGCGAAGGCGACCGCCTCGTCGCGCATGGCGCAGTCGAGCACGTAGAATCCGAGCAGATGCTCCTTGGTCTCGGCGAACGGGCCATCGATCACCATGCCGCGCGCGCGGACGGTGCATGCCTCCCTGGTCGCGCCAAGCCGCACCTGCGGCCCGAGGCTGCCATCCTCGACCTTCGGCCGCTGTGTCTCCAGCAGGCTCGCCATCAGCGCCGCGTCTTCCTCCGATGTCATCGATGTGATCTTCGACTCTTCGTGATAGGCAAGGATTGCGTAAAGCACGGGCAACACCTTTCTCTGAAGCAAAGCGGGCTCAATTGACCACGCGCGTGCCGGCGCGCCAAGAGGCGATATCGTGCCCCAAGCGGAAGCAGCCTCCTGCCATGATGCTGTCAGGACCGGCTGTGCTAGCCGAGGCACGGGAACCTCGAGAAAAGCCGATGCAAATCGCCGAATATCTGCCGCAACTGCTGCTTGCCTGGTCGATCCAGGCGATGGGCATCCTTTCGCCGGGGCCGAGCGTGGCGCTCATCCTCGGCGTGGCGACCAGTCGCGGCCGGCTGCCCTCGGTGGTCACCGCCCTTGGCGTCTCATGCGGGTCGATCGTTCTGGCGTCGCGACTGTGGCCGGCGTCACCGCGATCCTCGCCCAGGTCGCCGAACTGATGACTGTCCTGCGCTTCGCCGGCGCGGCCTATCTCGCCTGGCTGGCCTGGAAGGCATTTCGCAATGCGGCCTCGACGCCGAAGCTCGTGGTCGAACGGATCGGGCGCGAAAGCGCATGGCGCACCGGGCTTGCCGGCTTCCTGCTGCAGATTTCGAACCCCAAGGCCATCATGTTCTGGCTGGCCATCGCCAGTATCGGCGGGGTCGGCGATGCGCCGCTGCCTGTGGTCGCCCTGTTCGTGGCGGTGGCCTTCACGAACTCGTTCCTCGGCCACGCCGGCTATGCGCTGCTTCTGTCGTCGGCTCCGGTACGCGGCGCCTATATGCGCACCAGGCGCTGGATCGAGGCCGGCCTCGGCTGCTTCTTCCTGTTTGCCAGCTTCAAGCTCGCGACGGCCAGGCTGTAGCGTTTCGCCGCCTACGACAGATCAGCCTGATTGTGTGTCTTCTCCAGAAACGTCCTCATCCGTTCCAGCGCCCTGAGAATATTCTCCTCTGAATTTGCATAGCTCAGTCGGATATAGCCTTCGCCCAGAATACCGAAGTCGGGTCCTCCAATCAGCGCCACGCCCGCATTCTCCAGAAGCTCGGATGCCAGTTGCTTCGCCTTCCAGCCGGTCTTCGACACGTTGGGGAATGCATAGAACGCGCCTTTCGGCGTGATGCAGGAGATGCCGGGCAGATCGTTCAACCCCTCGACGACGACCTTCCGGCGCCGGTCGAAGGCCTTCATCATCTTCTCGACCTCGTCCTGCGGCCCGTCGATCGCCGCGATGCCGGCGAACTGGCTTGGCGCGTTGACGCAGGACCAGCAATTGACCGCGAGCTTCCTAACCTTGTCGTAGAGGTTGCCGCCCTTCTCGCCGTTCGGCCAGATCGACCAGCCCATGCGCCAGCCGGTCATTGCCCAGGTCTTCGACCAGCCGTTGAGTACGATCAGCCGATCGCGGATCTCGGGATAGGTCAACAGCGATGTGTGCTCCTCGCCGTCATAGGTCATGACGTCGTAGATCTCGTCTGACAGGATCGCGATGTCGGGATGCTTCTCCAACCCCTTCACAAGCCTGTCGATCTCGGCCTTCGGCGTGACGCCGCCGGTCGGGTTGGCCGGTGAGTTCAGGATGATTAGCCTGGTCTTGTCCGAAATCAGCGCCAGCGTCTCTTCGGCGGAGAAGGCGAAGCCGTTCTGCTCGCGGATCGGAATCGGCACCGGCTTTGCCCCGGTGAACTCGATCATCGAGCGGTAGATCGGAAAGCCCGGATCGGGATACATGATCTCCGCGCCCGGCTCGCCGAACATGATGATCGCCGCATACATGGTCGGCTTGCCGCCGGGCAGGATCATCACGTTCTCCGGCGACACCTCGACGCCGGTCGTCGCCAGCGTGCGCCGCACGACGGCTTCCCTTGTGGCGAGCAGGCCGGTGGCCGGCGTATAGCCGTGATGCCCGTCCCTCAGCGCCTTGATCGCGGCCTCGACGATATGGCCGGGCGTCTGGAAGTCGGGCTGGCCGATGCCAAGATTGACGATGTCCTTGCCTGCTGCGGCAAGCGTCGTGGCGCGGGCAAGCACGGCGAAGGCGTTCTCTTCGCCCAGCCGGTCGAAGGCGGCAACTGTGTGGAGCATTTTTCCTCCCGATCTGGCGCTAATACAGCCTGCGTGTTTCTGGGAGCCTCAAGCAGCAAAGTCAATTGGAGGCCGCCCGTCGTGCCGGAAGTGCTGAAAAACTGGAAACCGCGCCTCCGCCCCGAGCGAAAGCCTCTCGAAGGCCGCTATGTGCGGCTGGAGCCGCTGTCGGCGGCGGCCCATGGCGACGGCCTGTTCGAGGCGGCAACGGTCGCCGACGCGGACGAGCGCTTCCGCTGGCTCGGCGAGACGACGCCGGAAAGCCGTGCCGCGTTCCAGCCCTGGCTCGAGAAGGCGGAGGCGAGTACCGATCCGCTCTATTTCACGGCCATCGACAAGGCCTCGGGCAAGGTCGCCGGCCGCCAGACCTTCCTTCGGATCGACCAGGCCAATGGCGTCATCGAGATCGGCCACATCCACTGGGGGCCTCTGATGCAGCGCAGGCCGGCGGCGACCGAGGCGCATTATCTCTTCATGCGCCATGTGTTCGACGATCTCGGCTACCGCCGCTGGGAATGGAAGTGCAACAACGACAACGCGCCGTCGAAGCGGGCTGCCGAACGTTTCGGTTTCAAGTTCGAAGGCGTGTTCCGACAGCACATGATCGTCAAGGGCGAGAACCGAGACACCGCCTGGTACTCGATCATCGACAAGGAATGGCCGGCGCTTGAGCAAGCATATGAGGGCTGGCTCAATCCCGGTAACTTTGATAGTGACGGAAACCAGAAGAAGCGCCTTGAGGACTTTCGTAAGCCCTTGGCGTGAAAGGTTATTTCGTTACGAACGAGGTCTGGCTTGGCA
>JALYWP010000060.1 GCA_030852655.1 Pseudomonadota bacterium
AGACCGGCTCGCTCGCCCGCTCCGACCGCACGGCCAAATACAATCAGCTGATCCGCATCGAGGAAGAACTGGGCAAGCAGGCGCGCTACGCCGGCACGTCGATCCTCAAGGCCTGACGACCGGCCTCTCGGCTCATTCGCTAACCGTCCATTAAGCACAATCGGGCGAGATAGGCGGATCGAACGGGAGCCGGCCATGTGGACGCGCCAGCACAAGCAGAGAAATACCGGCCGGCTGATCGTACCGGCCGTCTCGGCTGTCTTTCTCGCCTATTTCGGCTTCCATGCCTATCACGGCGAATTCGGCATCTGGTCCAAATACCGTTACGAGGCGCGGGCCGTAGAGTTGCAGGCAAAGCTCGATACCATCCAGGCCCGGCGCATCGGGATGGAGCGCCGCGTCCAGTTGTTGCACGACGGAACCCTGGAGAAGGATATGCTCGACGAGCAGGCCCGTCGCGCGCTGAACCTCTCGCAGGCCGACGAGATCGTTATCATGCGTAAATCACTTCCTGCTGATTAACCAGGATTCGGTTATTCAGCAAGTTTTTCAACGATTTTAGACGTTTAACCCGCATGTCTGCCATGCGTTTTTCCGCATGGCTCGACATGGGCCGCCGTGCTAGCGTCGGCGAAACCCAGGGGATTGCATCCTCGGTATGTCCGTGAAGAGACAGTACAGGGAGTGATGAATGGCCGTAGCTGCCAAGAAGGCGTCCGCTAAATCCAAGGCGGATGCGAAAGCCCAAGCCGGACCGGCCGCCCCCAAGCCGGCCAACTTCACCAAGGAACAGGAACTCGCGGCATATCGCGACATGCTCCTCATCCGTCGCTTCGAGGAGAAGGCGGGCCAGCTTTACGGCATGGGCTTCATCGGCGGTTTCTGCCACCTCTATATCGGCCAGGAAGCCGTCGTCACCGGTATGAAGATGGCGCTGATCGACGGCGACCAGATGATCACCGCCTATCGCGATCACGGCCACATGCTGGCTATGGAGATGGATCCGCGCGGCGTCATGGCCGAGCTTACGGGGCGCCGGGGAGGCTACTCCAAGGGCAAGGGCGGCTCGATGCACATGTTCTCCAAGGAGAAGAATTTCTACGGCGGCCACGGCATCGTCGGCGCGCAGGTATCGCTCGGCACCGGGCTTGCCTTCGCCAACCGCTACCGGGGCAACAAGAATGTTTGCCTGACCTATTTCGGTGACGGCGCCGCCAACCAGGGTCAGGTCTATGAGAGCTTCAACATGGCCTCGCTGTGGAAGCTGCCGGTGATCTACGTCATCGAGAACAACCGCTACGCGATGGGCACGTCGGTGTCGCGTTCCTCGGCCGAAACCGATTTCTCCCAACGCGGCGCGTCCTTCCGCATCCCGGGCATGCAGGTCGACGGCATGGACGTTCGGGCGGTCAAGTCGGCCGCCGAGGTCGCGGTCGACTGGTGCCGCTCCGGCAACGGCCCGATCATTCTCGAAATGCAGACCTACCGCTATCGCGGCCATTCCATGTCCGACCCGGCCAAATACCGTTCGAAGGACGAGGTGCAGAAGATGCGCTCCGAGCGCGATCCGATCGAGCAGGTGAAGGCGCGTCTGATCGAGAAGAAGTGGGCGGACGAAGACGCACTCAAGGCCATCGACAAGGAAGTCCGCGACATCGTCGCCGACGCCGCCGAATTCGCGCAGACCGATCCCGAGCCGGATGTATCCGAGCTCTGGACCGACATCGTACGTTAAGGGAGCGCGAAGATGCCGATCGAAATCCTGATGCCCGCGCTCTCCCCGACGATGGAAGAGGGCAACGTCTCGAAATGGTTGAAGAAAGAAGGCGACAAGATCTCCGCCGGCGACGTGATCGCCGAGATCGAAACCGACAAGGCGACGATGGAAGTCGAGGCGGTCGATGAAGGCACGCTGGCGAAGATCGTGGTTCCGGAAGGCACCGAAGGCGTGAAGGTCAATACGCCGATCGCCATCCTGGCGGTCGAAGGCGAGGACATCGACAAGGCGGGCGAGGGCCTCGGCGAGGAAGACGTCACTTCAGCCCCACAGGCGAAGGCTGCCGATTCCGACACGCCGAGCCAGGCTGCCGGCGATGCGGGCGGAAAGTCCAAGGAGGCCGCCGAGGAGCCGAGCGCCAGGAAGGAAGCCGCCAAGGCGCCTGCCGCGCCCAAGCTGGAGGTTGCCGCCGATCCCGACATTCCCACCGGCACCGAGATGGTGTCGACCACGGTGCGCGAGGCATTGCGCGATGCGATGGTGGAAGAAATGCGCCGCGACGAGGACGTCTTCGTCATGGGCGAGGAGGTCGCCGAGTACCAGGGCGCCTACAAGATCACGCAAGGCTTGCTGCAGGAGTTCGGCCCGCGCCGCGTGGTCGACACGCCGATCACCGAGCACGGCTTTGCAGGCGTCGGAATTGGCGCCGCAATGGCTGGCCTCAAGCCGATCGTCGAGTTCATGACCTTCAACTTCGCCATGCAGGCGATCGACCAGATCGTGAACTCCGCGGCCAAGACGCTCTACATGTCCGGCGGCCAGATGGGTGCGTCGATCGTGTTTCGCGGACCCAACGGTGCCGCGGCCCGCGTCGCCGCCCAGCACAGCCAGGACTATGCCGCCTGGTACAGCCATATTCCCGGCCTGAGGGTCATCCAGCCCTATACCGCGGCCGATGCGAAGGGTTTGCTCAAGGCGGCGATCCGCGACCCCAACCCGGTGATATTCCTCGAGAACGAAATTCTCTACGGGCAGCATTTCGATGTGCCGAAGCTCGACGATTTCGTCCTGCCCATCGGCAAGGCACGCATCCACAAGCAGGGCAAGGACGTGACGATCGTCTCCTGGGGCATCGGCATGACCTATGTCGTGAAGGCGCAAGCCGAGTTGCGCAGCCTGGGCATCGAAGCGGAGGTGATCGACCTCCGTACCATCCGCCCGATGGATCTCGACACGGTAATCGCGTCGGTCCGCAAGACCAACCGGCTCGTGGTCGTGGAGGAAGGCTTTCCGCAGTCGTCGGTCGGCGATTTCATCGCCAACCAGGTGTCGCAGCGCGCCTTCGATCACCTCGACGCGCCGGTAATCACAATCGCCGGCAAGGACGTGCCGATGCCGTATGCGGCAAACCTCGAGAAGCTGGCGCTGCCCAGCGTTGCCGAAGTGGTCGAGGCGGTGAAAGCCGTCACCTATCGCTGAGTCGGACGGGAGGACACCATGCCGATCAACATCACCATGCCCGCCCTTTCGCCGACGATGGAGGAGGGCAATCTCGCCAAGTGGCTGGTCAAGGAGGGCGACAAGGTCGCTCCGGGCGACGTGATCGCCGAGATCGAGACCGACAAGGCGACCATGGAAGTCGAAGCCGTCGACGAAGGTACAGTGGCGAAGATCGTGGTTCCTGCCGGAACCGAGGGCGTGAAGGTCAATGCGCTGATCGCCGTGCTCGCGGGCGAGGGTGAGGATGCGGGTGCTGCAGCCAAGACGAG
>JALYWP010000068.1 GCA_030852655.1 Pseudomonadota bacterium
CCAGACGCTTCTTCGTGGCCGCACGCTGACATTCCTGCGCTGGCCGGAAAGCACGGACGACCATGCCGCCTATCGCTACGAGGAGGATGGCGGCGTCCTGATCGATAGCGGCAGGATCGTCGCCGCCGGCACCTATGCCGACGTGTCGGCGAAGGCAGGCGAGGAGGCGAAGCGGATCGATCACCGGCCGCATCTCATCCTGCCGGGCTTCATCGATGCACATGTGCATTTTCCACAGATGGGTGTCATCGCGTCCTATGGAACCGAACTGCTCGACTGGCTGAACAAATATACTTTTCCGGAAGAAACGAAGTTCCGGAACGCCCAGCATGGCCGGCGCGTCGCGCGGCTGTTCCTCGACGAGATGATCCGGCAAGGCACCACTACGGTTTCAGCCTATTGCTCGGCGCACAGACAGTCGGCGGAAGCCTTCTTCGCCGAATCGCACGGGCGCAACATGCTGAACA
Source organism: Pseudomonadota bacterium (assembly GCA_030852655.1). Taxonomy (GTDB): domain Bacteria; phylum Pseudomonadota; class Alphaproteobacteria; order Rhizobiales; family Rhizobiaceae; genus Mesorhizobium_K. Next base: position 468 of record JALYWP010000068.1, read on the forward strand.
TAGCCGGCAAGGTGATGATGGACCGCAATGCGCCCGACGGCGTGCTCGACACGCCTGAGAGCGGCTATGACGACACGAAGGCGCTGATCGGGGAGTGGCACGGCAAGGGGCGGCAACTCTACGCGGTCACTCCACGCTTCGCTATCACGTCCTCGCCCGAACAGATGGAGACGGCCGGCGCGCTGATGCGCGAGTTTCCAGATATGCACATGCAGACGCATCTTTCGGAGAACCACGCCGAGATCGCCTTCACGCAGGAACTCTATCCGTGGTCGCGGGACTATGCCGATGTCTATGAGCACTACGGTCTGCTCGGCAAACGTGCGCTGTTCGGCCACTGCATCCATTTGTCGGAGCGCGAGGCGGACGCGCTCTCGGACAGCGGCTCGGTTGCCGTCTTCTGCCCGACCTCGAACCTCTTCCTCGGCTCCGGCCTGTTTGACTACCAGCGCTATCGCACCCGGACAAAGCCGCTCAGGATCGCCACCGCCACCGATGTCGGCGGCGGCACCAACTATTCGATGCTGCGCACCATGGACGAAGGCTACAAGGTGATTGCGCTGAACGGCGAGAAGCTCAACCCTTTCGCCTCGTTCTGGCAGCTCACGCGCGGCAATGCCGAGGCGCTGTCGATCGCCGATCGGGTAGGTACGCTGGATGACGGTACGGACGCGGATCTCGTCGTGCTGGATGCACATGCGACGCCGGCCATGAAGTTCCGCATGGAGACGGTGAACACGCTCGCCGAGGAACTCTTCCTGCTGCAGACGCTGGGCGACGATCGTTCCGTGGCCGAGGTTTACGTCGCCGGCAAACCCGCAAAGAGCGCGCTCGAAGCCTTTGCTGGGTAAACCGGACTTGACCGGCCGGGCCGATGCCGTAAAGCCGTGGCACCGGCCAGGAGGAATCTCATGAGCGTCGCGGACGATATCGCCAGGATCGCCGAGCAGGAGAAGCGGCTAGCATTCCCCGCCTTCGACGAGGCGACGGCCTTCTCCATAGGCTCGGCGCTGCGGGAACGGGGTCTGGCGGACAAGATGCCGATCGTGATTCAGGTCAGCGTGTGGGACCGGCTGCTGTTTTATGCGGCGCTGCCGGGCTCTTCCAGTTCCAATTTCGACTGGGTGCGCCGCAAGATCAATGTGGTGAAGATGTTCCAGAAAAGCACCTACCGCATGGTGCTGGAGCAGAACAGCCCGGACCGCGCTTTCAAGACCGGCCATGGCCTGCCGGTCACCGACTATGTACTGGCGGGCGGCGGCTTTCCGCTTGTCATCAAGGGCGTCGGCGCGGTCGGCGCGTTCGGCGTTTCCGGCCTGCCGGAGCGCGAGGACCACGGCGTCATCGTCGATGCGCTCTGCGACCATCTCGGCATCGAGCGCAAGGCCCTCGCCCTGCCTGCAAAGGCGGATTGATGTCGCTCGATCCGAAGGTATTTCTCACCTCGATCTACGAGGCAGCGGTTGCCGCGGCCGATCCCGAGCGCACGATCCGCGCCCATCTTCCGGCGAAGCCCAAAGGACGTACCATCGTCGTCGGCGCGGGCAAGGGAGCCGCGCAGATGGCGGCCGCCTTCGAGAAGGCCTGGGACGGCCCGATCGAAGGGCTGGTGGTCACGCGCTACGGCTATGCTGCAACCTGCGAACGTATCGAGATCATCGAGGCCGCGCATCCGGTGCCGGACGAGGCGGGGCTGACGGCGTCGAAGCGGCTGCTGGAAAAGGTTTCCGGGCTGACGGCGGACGATCTGGTCGTGGCGCTGATCTCCGGCGGCGGATCGGCTCTGCTGCCGTCGCCGGCACCGGGGCTTACGCTTGCCGACGAGATCGCGGTCAATGAGGCTTTGCTCGCCTCCGGCGCGCCGATCTCTGCGATGAACACGATCCGCAAGCATGTCTCGACCATCAAGGGCGGGCGGCTCGCGGCAGCCGCTCACCCGGCAAAGGTCATATCACTGGTGGTTTCCGACATTCCGGGCGACGATCCGGCGCTGGTCGCCTCGGGCCCGACGATTCCAGGCGAGGGAAGCCGTGCCGACGCGCTGGGATTTGTGAAGGCCTATGGCATGGATCTCCCCGACGCGGTGATGAAACATCTCGATTCGACGGAAGCGGATGCGCCTGATGTCGACGACGCGCGTTTCGCCCGCAACGAAGTGCACCTGGTCGCCTCTGCCGCCGTCTCCCTCGAGGCGGCCGCGGCCGAGGCGAAGCGGCAGGGTGTCGAAGCGGTCATACTGTCGGACTCGATGGAAGGCGAGGCGCGCGAGGTCGGTTCCGTCCATGCGGCCCTGGCACGCGAGGTGGCGTTGCGCGACAGGCCGTTCACGAAGCCGGTGCTGATCCTTTCCGGCGGCGAGACGACCGTGACGTTGCGTGCGAAGGGCAAGGGGGGGCGCAACAGCGAATTCCTGCTCGCCTTCGCGATCGGCATCAACGGCTTCAGCGGGATCGATGCGCTGGCGGCCGACACCGACGGCATCGACGGGTCGGAAAACAATGCCGGGGCTTTCGCCGATGGCTCGTCCGTCGCGCGCATGCGAGCGGCCGGGGTGGATGCAAAAGCCGTGCTCGCGGGCAACGATGCCTGGACCGCCTTCAACACGGTCGGCGATTTGTTCGTACCCGGACCGACAGGAACCAACGTCAACGATCTGAGGGCTATCCTCATCCGTTAGACGGCTTCTGCCGCCATCAGTTTCTTGACTGCCTGCATGTCGCGAAGAAAGCGCTCGCGCTCGGCCTGCTTGTCCTCCGGATCGCGGATGCGCAGGATGAAGGACGGGTGCACGGTGAGGAAGATGCGCAAGCCGTCCTCGCGGTCGATGACCTGGCCGCGCATCCTGGTGATCGGCACCGCCTTGCCGAGCAGCGACTGCGCCGCCGTTGCGCCGAGGGCGACCACCAGCTTCGGCTTGGTCAGCGCAAGCTCCTTGTCGAGCCACCAGCGGCAGGCCTGTATCTCGCCTGCATTCGGCTTCGAATGGATGCGGCGCTTGCCGCGGGGCTCGAACTTGAAGTGTTTCACGGCATTGGTGACGTAGGTCTTCTTGCGGTCGACGCCGGCTTCGTCCAGCACGGCATCGAAGACTTTTCCGGCGGGGCCGACGAAAGGCTTGCCGGAAAGATCCTCCTGGTCGCCCGGTTGTTCGCCGACGAAGACGACGGTTGCATCCTCGGGACCTTCGCCGAATACGGTCTGCGTCGCGTCTCGCCACAGAGGGCAGCGGCGGCAGCCATCCGCGGCCTTGCGCAATGCAGCAATGGACCGTGCGCCCGCGCCATCGTCGATCGGCGTGGGATCGCGCGGCGCCGGCCAGTGCTTCGCCTGGACCTTGGCATGATGGGGAGCCGGAGCCGTGGGCATCTTTTCGATCATCTCCCGGGCGGCGGCGTCAGCGCCGGCCACCAGACCTGGAATGAGCGTGGCCTCGGGAAGGTTCCGCCAATATTTCTTTGGCATCTCCTTCTGCATCGCCTGCGTCTTCATGCGCGCCGGATTGAAGATGTTCTCGTAATAGGTCAGCCAGAGTTCCTCGGCAGCGTCTTGCGCCGGAGCATCGCCCCTGTCGGCTCCGGGCGTGAAGGCCAGTTCGACCGTGTCCCAATGAGCGCTCAGACAAGGGGTCAGGATCGACCAGTGCATGCCGGCGAAGCGACGCACGAAAAACGGCGCATTGCGCTCGACGATGAAGTGATCCGGCTCGAACCAGGCGACGTAGCGCTCGCCTTCGCCGATCTGCCGGAAGCGCACGAAGGCACGCATTTTGTGGATGTCGCGACGGACGGCTTTTTCCATGGATTCGAAACGCCCGACGTCGGGGTCGGAGGCGATCTTCAGCAGCGCCGGTTCGGTGCGCATCCGCCAGAGCATTCGGTAAAGCAGGGCGAAACGTTCGGGGTCGCCGTGACAGACGACGGTTTCGGCGCGTTCGACGAAATCGCGCGAAACAGTGAAGCCGGGCTTTACATCTCGGCCGTCATCCTTGGGCTTGCTCCGAGAACCTGCCTTGGTCGCTGTGGATGCAAGGAGCGTGGACGCCGGAGCGCGAGCGGCCAAACCTTCAGCATGGGCAGATTCTCGGGACAAGCCCGAGTATGACGGGGAGTAGGGGCGGTGTTCGTCGGTTACGATCCACGCCACCGCTTCCGGACGCACCCCGGTCATGACCAGGTGGCGCGCTGCGTCGCGCCAGCTGGCGAAATCGGTCTCGCCGGCAAGACGGACGGTGTGGTCGCAAAGGTCGAGCAACGGGGCCTGCATGGTCAAAACAGCGAAAGCTGCTCGCAGGAGGAGACAATCTTCTCGCGCAGCGCCGGCTGGTCGGTCAGCCCGCCGGGCGACCATCCTTCGGCCACGATAAAGGGCCGGACCTTGGCGATCGAGTGACAGAGGCGACCGACATCCTCGAGGCGCAGGCGGCGATGTCGGCGCGTCTCAAGGATACGTGCGACTACCTTGGCACCGAGGCCCGGCACGCGCAGCAGGATTTCACGTTCGGCGCGATTGACGTCGACCGGGAACGTGGCGCGGTGCCTGAGCGCCCAGGCGAGCTTGGGGTCGATTTCGAGGTCGAGCATGCCATCCGGCCGTCCGTCGAGAATTTCGTCCTGGGCAAAGCCGTAGAAGCGCATCAGCCAGTCGGCCTGGTAGAGCCGGTGCTCACGCATCAAGGGCGGCTTCTTCAGCGGCAGCGAGGACGAGGAGTCGGGGATCGGGCTGAAGGCTGTGTAGTAGACGCGGCGCAGGCGATAGCTGCCGTAGAGCCGGGCGCTGGCCTGCAATATGCCGGCGTCGGGCGTAGCGTCCGCGCCGATGATCATCTGGGTCGACTGGCCGCCAGCGGCGAATCGCTGGCGCTTCTTCGTTCGCAATGTAGGCTCCGATTTCTCCTCGATTTTGGAGCGCAGCGCGGCCATCGACAGCCGGATCGTTTCGGGGCGCTTTTCCGGTGCAAGCTTCTTCACGCCCTCGTCGGTCGGCAGTTCGACGTTGATGGATAGCCTGTCGGCATATCGTCCGGCCGCATCGAGAAGAGCCTGAGAGCATTCGGGGATCGTCTTCAGGTGGATGTAGCCGGAGAAATTCTCCTGCTCGCGCAGGCGGCGCGCCACCTCGACCAGTTCGGCCATCGTCTCGTCGGGCGAGCGGATGACGCCAGAGGAGAGGAACAGGCCCTCGATGTAGTTGCGCTTGTAGAAGGCGATGGTCAGCTTCACGACCTCGTCCACCGCGAAGCGGGCGCGGCGGACATTGGAGGAAGAGCGGTTGATGCAATAGCTGCAATCGTAGATGCAGAAATTGGTCAGCAGGATTTTCAGAAGCGAGATGCAGCGTCCGTCGGGCGCGTAGGAATGGCAGATGCCCATGCCTTCGGTCGAGCCGATGCCGCCGGTCCGGCGGGAGTCGCGCTTCTCCGCGCCCGAGGAGGCGCAGGAGGCGTCATATTTGGCGGCGTCGGAGAGAATCGCCAGCTTGTCGCGCGTGGTCAGCATTGCCATTTGTTCATGATATGTTCTTTCCGGCAGCTGCGCAATTAAATTTGATCAGATCCAAAAGAGCAGACCTTAACGCCCCTGGGCTAAGGGACCGGCACCGAAATCGACGCATCGGAGTGAATGATGTCTCCCGATATGTTCGTCGTCCGAAACAACATGCCGGTCGCCGGATGGACCTTCATGGCGATATGGACCGCCATGCTCGTCGCTTTCACGTGGATGTTCGTGCGCGAGGGCGGCTTCAACCAGTTCGAGGCGCCGGTCGAGATCGCCATCATGGTGCTGTTCTGGCTTTTTGGGATCGTCGGCTGTTTCTACTTCTTCGAGATCCCGCGCGTCGAGGTGACTGTGGCCAACGGCGAGGTGACGGTGGCCGAGCGCTGGTTGTGGCGCAGGCGCATCGAGCGCTTCGCCGCCGAAAGCATCGCGCAGCCGGTGCTGTCCCAGGAGAAGGATTCCGAGGGCGATCCTTACTATGTCTGCCGGCTGGGCACGCCGACGGGCCGAACCGTCACCGTGGCCGAGCACCATCACCGGCCGACGGTCGAGGCAGTGCGCGACAGGTTGAGGGCGGCGCTCGGCTGAGGCTCAAACCTCGTGCAGGTAGAGCTGGTAGTCGAGTTCGCTGACGGTGCGGGCGACGCGCAGGTATTCGGCATATTTGATGGCGGTGAAGGTGCGGTGCATGTCCTCGCCGAGCGCCTGCTTGAGGAAGGTGGAGGCTTTTGCGGCTTCGATGGCGGAGCGCCAGTCGGGCGGCATGGCCGAGGGATTGTCGGAAGCGGCCTCATAGCCGTTTCCCGTCGTTTGCGGGCCGGGGTCGATCCTCTCGTCCAGGCCCTTGGCTATGCCGGCAAGGACGGTCGTCGCGACGAGATATGGATTGGCGTCGACGCCCGACGGGCGGTGCTCGATGCGCCGCGCGGCCACATTGCCCGCAGGCACGCGCAGCGCGACCGAGCGGTTGTTGATTCCCCAGTTCGGAGCGACCGGCGCATAGGATTGCGAGACGAAACGCCGCCAGGAATTGCCGTGCGGCGCAAAGACCAGCATCGATTCCGCCATCGTCGTCGACAGGCCGCCCAGCGCATGCAGGAGATTTGGCGACCAGCTTCCTTCGCGCTCCTCGGCGAAGACGTTCCTGCCCGCCGCATCCTGCAGCGAAACGTGAAGATGCATGCCCGAGCCGGCATATTTCTCGATCGGCTTGGCCATGAAACAGGCGGTGACGCCGTGGCGGCGCGCCTGGGTCCTGACCAGCCGCTTCAGCATGATGAGATCGTCGGCGGCCTGCAGGATGTTCTTGCGGTAGTTCAGCGTCAGTTCGTACTGGCCGGGCGCATATTCGGATATGACGGTTTCGGCCGGGATGTCCTGAAGTTCCGCGGCGGCGTAGATATCCGAGAAAAGCGGCTCCATGCCGTGCAAATGGTCGACGGAGTAGACTTCGGTCTTGCCGCTCTTCCTGCCGTCGAGAACGGCCGCCGCCGGCTGAACGCAACCGTCGGCGTCGCGCTCGTTGGCGAGCAGGAAAAACTCCAGTTCGAAGGCGCCGGCAGGAAAAAGGCCTTTCGCCGCGAAGGCATCGACCTGCCGAGCGAGCGCATGGCGCGTATCCGACGCCATCGGCGCGCCGTCCTGCGCATACATCGACATCAGCACCTGGCCGCGCGGAGGCTGCGTCCCGTGCAGGGGCTTCAGCGTGCCGGGGACCGGCCAGGCACACAGGTCGCCGTCGCCGGAATCCCAGACCAGCCCGGTCTCGTGCACGTCCTCTCCGGTGATATCGAGGCCGAGAATGGAGATCGGCAGGTGGCGGCCGTGCTCATAGAGCTTCACCAGTTCATGGCGGCGGACGATCTTGCCGCGCCCGACGCCGTTGGCGTCCGTCAGCACGATGTCGAAGGCTTCGATCTCGGGATGCGCGTCGAGGAACTGCCTTGCTTCGTCGATGGTGGAGCCGGAAGGGGAGATCATGATGGAACCCGGTTTGCTCGCTGCTTCTCTCATGACGCCAGCACCTCGGCAACCTGGCGGAAGGCCGCAACGAGCCTGTCCACCTGACGGATGGTGGTGGCCGGCGAGACCAGCATCATGTTGTGGAAGGGCGCGATCAGCACGCCGCGATTGACCAGCGCGACATGGATCGCGGCTTCGAGGTCAGGCGCATGCGCGGCTTCCGCCTCGCCGCCGTTGCTGAGCGGGCCGGGAGCGCAGATGAACTCGACGCGAGCGCCGACCCGGGTGACGTGCCAGGGCAGATGGTGCGCGGCGATAGCGCGTGAAAGCCCGGCTTCGAGGCGTACGGCCAGCCGTTCCATATGAGCGTAATTCGCCTCGGTCATCACCTCTTCGAGCGTCGCGCGCATAGCAGCAAACTGGAGGGGATTGGCCGACAGGGTGGTGCCCATGCCGGAATAGCCGGGCTCCTTGGTCTTGTTGTAGGCGCGGTAGCGTTTCGCCAGTTCCGCGCTCATGCCCCAGACGCTCGCCGGCACACCGCCGGCGACGGGTTTGCCGAGCACGAAGAGGTCAGGGTCGAGGCCGTAGCGTCTCGTGTAGCCGCCGGGACCGGTCGAGATGGTATGCGTCTCGTCGATGAGCAGCAGCGTGCCGGTCTTGCGGGCCAGGCGACGAAGTGCGTCGTGAAAGCCAGGCTCGGGCAGGACCATGCAGCAATTGGTCAGGACCGGCTCCGTGATGACGCAGGCGACATCCTTGCCGGCAAGCGCCTTTTCCAGCGCCGGAATGTCGTTGAACTCGACGATCTTCGTGTTTGCGGCCAGATCGCGGAATTCGCCGGCGAGGCCGGGGCGGTTGACGGGGTTGCGGTCAACCAGCCGCACCATCGTCTCGTCGACCGAGCCGTGGTAGCAGCCGTTGAAGACGAGGATCTTCGGTCGGCCGGTGACGGCGCGCGCAACGCGCAGCGCGAAACGGTTGGCGTCTGTCGCGGTGGTGGCGATCTGCCATTCGGCGAGGCCGAAGCGTTCCGAAAGCAGCTTGCCGAGGACGAGCGTATCCTCGTCGGGCAGCATGTAGGTGAGGCCGCGGCCGGCCTGGCGGCGGATGGCGCGGGCAACCGGCGGCGGCGAATGGCCGAACATGGAACCGGTGTCGCCGAGGCAGAAGTCGTCGAGGCGGTTGCTGTCGATGTCGAGGATGGTTGCGCCGCGTGCCCGCTCCACGACGATCGGGAAGGGCGTCGGCCAGTCGTTCATCCAGTGCATGGGAACGCCGCCGAAGAAACCGTCTATGCCCTTGCCGAAGGCGGCTGCGGATTTCGGCCGCGCGGTGCGGAAGGTTTCGGCTTCGGTGGCTCGCAACTTGTCTATGCGGGCGAGGCTGACGCCGCCCTGGCTGTTCCCGGTCGAATTCATGATCCCTGCCCAAGACTTGCGTCATTCCTAGCCGCTGGCGCAACTTGCCGCAATCGGGCGCGCTGTGTCGTCACACGCCCGTGTCTCCTTCGCTCACGGGCCGTATCGCCGCCTCCGGCGGCTGGCCCTCCGCGGGCGCGCGCCATAAGGCGCAACAACCAATTGGGCTTGCGGCATGCGTGGCCGTTGCCACGCCCGCCGAAACGTCTGGCCATTGGAAAATGTGGGAAGGCGGCGCATGGGGCGACGTCTTCAAGTAAACAAGTTGACGCGCTCCCA
>JALYWP010000070.1 GCA_030852655.1 Pseudomonadota bacterium
GCAGGAAGGCCTCGACCGGGAATTCGTCACCCTCGCGCGTCTTAAGCCGCATTTGCCGGTCAGCCGTGGTCCTCTGGCCCGGGTCTTCGTCCTCGTACGGATCGGCGAACAGCGCTCCGATGCCGCCGGCTTCGGCAAGTTCCTCGACCGAACGGTAGCCGGTCAGCGCGAAGAACTCGTCATTGGCGTAATGCAGCCTATCGCCCGAATGGACGAGCACCGGCACCGGCAGCTTTTCCAGGATCGAGAGACCGTCTCCGGCCTTCCGCTCGGCCTCGGTGTCTTGCGCGCGCGGCGCCTGCGTTTCGTCGATGCTGCCGGCGGGCTCCACCTCGGCCGAGGCCGCTGTTTCGGGCTGCCTGGACTCGACCTCGACCGTTTCCTGCGTCTCGGCTTCCTCGGGTTGGCCGGCAGGCGGTTCTGTCGCCAACGTTTCCGCCTCGGCCGCCGTCACATCGGCATCTGCATCCGCCGCGGGCGGAGTGGAGGAGGAGCCGCCGTCGAGCGCCGCCGCCTCTTCCATCTCGACCAGCGCGACGGGTGCTTCTTCGGCAGCCGCATCGGCCGGTTCGTCCTTGCCCCATTGCGCGAAGTCGAGCAGCGACATGCCGGGCCGGCCCGCCTTGCGCGAACGCGCCGGCGGTTCCGGCTCCACGGCTTCGGCGGGCGGCTCCTCCGGGCTTGCCGCTTCCACGGCGCCGTCCAGCGTCTCGAGATCGGCGATTTCGCCGGTATCGACAACCGTCTCGTCCAACGCGTCGTCCGGCGTGTCTGTCCGATGGTCGGTCGGTGGCGCACTAGGCTCTGCAACCGGTCCGGAAATCGGCCCGGAAACAGACTCGGCACCCGGTCCCGTCGTGGCGTCCTGCGACCCCTCTGCGCCGGTGGGTTCGGCCCGGCTCCCCGCGTCCAGCGTTGGATCGACTTCGTCTCCTCGGGAGGCTGCGCCGCTCTCCCTCTTCAGGCGCTCGCCGATCTGCTGGAAGGTGATGCGCTCGCCCGTCGAAAGGCTGCGCTCGCCGCCGGCATTGGCGCCACGATCGTTTGCTGGCGACCGGTGCTCGGCCAGCCGGATCACCTTGTCGGAGAAGCGGCGGTCCGGCGCCGGCGTCACCGAGAGTGCAGGCTTCTCGCCGCGGAACGGGTCGTCGGGCACTTCGCCGGCGGTTGAAATCTCGTCGACGGCGCTGGCCGCCTCCTCGGCTGCCGCGCCTGTTTCGGCCTTCGGCGTCTCGGTCGTGGGTACGTCCGGCTCGATGTCGGGCTCGGCCGGTTCAGGCAGCCGAACCAGCACCAGGCCCATGCCTTCGGGGTCGACCACCGCGTCGCCGCCGCGCGCCACGCCGAACCCGCGAAAGCCCTCGAAGGTCCGGTTGCGGTCATAGACGGGCAGCGCGGCGAGATCGACCGGGATTTTCAGATCCGTTCCCGCCACCGGCCAGAATACCGAGCGTCCCGACCAGGTGTCACGCCGCGCAAGCAGCCCGGCAATGTCGCCGTCGGGGTCGAGTCCGAACGCGCTCGCCACGTCCTGGAACCGCCGCCCGACAATGTCGGCTGCAACTTCGCCGACGGCGAGCGAAAATTCCGGCGATATCTGGCTGAATTTCCCCTCGGCGTCGGTACGCCAGACGAAACGCACCGGACCCGAGGCCCGTTGCGGCGGCGCCGGCGCACTTGGCTCGGCATCTTGCGGCTCAGGCGCCTTGGTCTCGTGTGCTTCGGTCTCGAGCGCCTCCGGCTGCCGAGAGGCGACGGCAGACTCGGAAGCTGGTGGCTCGGAAGTCCCCCAATCGGAAATATCTGGTTCCGAAATGTCGGACTCCGAAGTATCGGAACTCAAAACTCCAGGGTCGGAAGCCTCCGCCCCGGAATCCGGCGTGGCGGCAGGTGCCACCTCCGCCTCCGGTTCCGGTTCAGCAGTTGGCTTAGCCGCCGCAGGCTCGGCTTCGCCGGCCTCGGCCCGCTCAGGCTCCTCCGCCACAGGCGCGTCTTTCGGGATCACCAGCGGGTCGTGGTCGCTGCCGAGATACCAGATTTCGCGAGCCGCAGCGGGCTGCCCCTCGAACCGGGGTTCGGCGTCAGCTTGTTCGGGAGCCGCGGTCTCTCCGGCTGCCTCAGCGCTGGCTTCATCCGCAGCCTCTGGTGCTGCCGGCTCGTCCTCGTCCTCGCCGTGCCCCTCGGCATGGCCCTCGTCGATCACCACCAGCAGCAGCCTGTCGTCGGTAAGCCGCGCCAGTCCGGCCGGCAGCAGCCCGCGTCTGCCTTGCGCCATGCGCTTGACGATGCGGCCCCCGTCGCTCGCCTCGCGCGCCATTGCGGCCAGCGCTTCCTGCGGCAGCCCAAGTCGGTCGAAACCCGCTGACGCCGCCTCGACCGCGCCCGCTGCGTCGATAAAAGCCAGAAAGTGGCCGGCCGCGGCGAAGCCGCCGATCGCGCGCGCGGCGACTGCCTGCGCGCTCAATGCTGCGCCTGCGACCGGATGCGCCAGCAGGATCGCCTTCTCTCCGTCGGGCAGCGTGACTGCGCTGGCCAGCAGCGGCAGCGCCCGGCTCGACATCCCCATCGCGACCCGCACCAGCAGCGCGCGGTCGCGGCCGATCGCAGGAAAGCCGGCTGTCGCCGCGATCTGCCGTTTCGCCGCTGGACCCAGCGGCGCCTCGGCGCCGAGGATCGTCTCGACATCGGCATGGCCGAACAGGAGCGCGCCCGGCCCGTTCGCCCAGATCACCTCCTCGAGGTTGCCGGACAGGATGACCAGCGCGTCGCCCGCGGCAAAGCGTTCGCGCACTTCCGCGAGCGCGGCGACGTCGAGAAATGAATAGGAGGCTTGCGCCATGCGGCCTGAAAATCCTTCGCGGAAACCCGACTCTGCGATTAACCCTTTGTTAATAAAACCCGAAGGGTCTTCCGTCCACAAAACTGGTGGCGTCAATGAGGCAATTTGGGCAGTTTGGTTAATTGCCCCAACTACTTATGGTGCGCCGCAACAAGAATGTTGCATTGCACAAAAAAATGCACTATATGAGCGCCATACCGAAACAAGACGGCCCAGCGTCCGGCCCCATGGCCACCTTGTGGAGCCGCTTCTACCAAAGGACAGGAAAATGGCCAAGACGACGGAAAAGACCCCTGAATTCCTCGACAACATCGAATTCCCGAGCTTCGACGCCTCCAAGGCGACCGAACAGTTCCGCGCCTTCACCGAGAAGAGCGTCGAGCAGTCGAAGGAAGCCTATGCCCGGCTGAAGGCCGGCGCCGAGGAGGCCCAGAAGGCCCTCGAGACCACCTTCGACACCGCCAGGAACGTTTCGAACGACCTTTCGCTCAAGTCCATCTCGGCCTTCCGCGCCAATGCCGAATCCGGCTTCGCCCATCTGGAAGCCCTGGTCGCCGCCAAGTCGCTTTCCGAGGTGATCGAGCTGCAGACCTCGTTCCTGCGCAAGCGCGTCGAGACCAGCGTCGAGCAGGCCAAGGATTTCCAGTCCGTCGCCTCCAAGGCCGCCGAGAAGGTCTCCGCCCCGATGAAGACCGTCTTCGAGAAGGCGGTCAAGGAACTCAAGGTCGCCTGACGCGTTCAGGACCACGCATACCGGAAGGCGGTTCCTCCCGCCTCCTTCCGGGCGACAGCCGGCGCTCCCCCCGCCGGCTCGTGAAAGGAAAGGGCCGGCATCCTCCTCCCGCCGGCCTTTTTCTTTGTCCGCTTTCCTTGCTGTCTCGCCCGCGCGGCCTGCCTTGAGTTTTGGCCTGGCTGCGGGAATGGGGTTGAATTAAAATACGATAGCCCGTATGGACCGCTCGCCGAAAGGCGAGCCGATCGGACTCCTTGGTCCAGGCCCGTCAAGCGTGTGCCGTTGTAGCTCAGTTGGTTAGAGCGCCGGAT
>JALYWP010000071.1 GCA_030852655.1 Pseudomonadota bacterium
ACTTTCCGGCGTGACATGCGCGACGCGGCCGTCGCCGGCTTGTCTCTTCACCAGCAGCTTCGACATGATGCTATTCCTTCGTTTCCGACGGCGGCGCCGCGGCGGGGTCGACCGGCTTGTAGAGATAGAAGAACTGCCACGCCGCATAGGCGGTGAACGCGGCGGCGATCATGCCCCAGAGATTGGCGCCGGTGGCGAACTCGAAAATCGACCACACGGCGCAGACGATGACGACGGCGACGCGCCGCCATAGCGGCCGGAAAAACGGGTGCTCGTGGTCTTTCAAATCGGATCAGCCTTTCAGGTGACGGGAAAACCCTGCGTTTCGACCGTATAGCCTGCCGCGGTCATCACGCGCATCAATTCCTTGTGGCCGACCTCGGCCATCCTGAGCGGCGGGTTCTTCCTCGGATCCTGCTCGGCCTCGACCACGAACCAGCCCTCATATCCATGATCGGCGAATTTCTGCACGATCTTGCCGAAGTCGAGCGAGCCGTCGCCGGGCACCGTGAAGGCGCCGAGCGCCACCGCGTCCAGGAAGGACTGTTTTTTCCAGTCGAGGTGGTTGATGACGTCCATGCGAACGTCCTTCACATGGACATGGCTGATGCGCCTATGGTGCTTGTCGATCACGCGCAGCACGTCGCCGCCGGCGAAGGCCATGTGCCCGGCGTCGAACAGCAGCGGTATGCCCTCGCCGGAATGGTTCATGAAGGCGTCGAGCTCGTGCTCGAACTGGACGACGGCGGCCATGTGGTGGTGGTAGGAAAGCGGCATGCCCTGGCCGGCGCACCATTCGCCGAACTCGGTGAGTTTTCTCGCATAGGCCTTCATCTCGTCGTCCGACAGCACCGCCTTGTTCGCCAGCGGAATGGAACGGTCGCCCTGGATCGAGCGGCCGACCTCGCCATAGACGATGCAGGGCGCGTCGACCGCCTTGAAGAGGTCGATCATCGGCTGGATGCGGTCCTTGTTGGCCGCGAGGTCGCCGTCGGCGGCGAGCGTGCCGGAGAACCAGCCGCCGCAAAGCGTGACATCAGCCTGTCTGAGGATCGGCAGCATGATTCCGGGATCGCTCGGGAAGCGGCGCCCCATCTCCATGCCGGTGAAGCCGGCCGAGCGCGACTGGCGAAGACATTCCTCGAGCGAGACGTCGTCGGAGAGCTCGATCAGATCGTCGTTCCACCACGCGATGGGGGACATGCCCAATTTGGCTTTCAAGTGTTTGGCTCCGCTTGTTCCACTTCCCCTTGCGGGGAGGTCGCGCCGCAGTAAAGGCGGCTTCAATTCACCAGCTGCTGCATCCTGCGCTTTTTCTCATAATCCTTGCGCGCCTTCTTCACGCTGGGGCGCACCGACACTTCCGGCACCGCGACATCCCACCAGTGGCCGCCGGCCTCGGTCGAGATCAGCGGGTCGGTGTCGATGACGATGACGCTGGTGCGCTCGTCCTTTTCGGCATCCTTCAAGGCGCGTTCCAGATCGGCGATCGAGGCGGCCTTGCGGGCGATGGCACCCATCGAAGCGGCATGCGCGGCGAAGTCGATTTCGGGCATCACCTCATGCATGGCGTCGCGGAAGAGGTTGTTGAAGTTCGCCCCGCCGGTCGCCATCTGCAGCCGGTTGATACAGCCGAAGCCGCGATTGTCGAGCACGACGATGGTGAGCTTCTTGCCGAGCATGACCGAGGTGGCAATTTCGGAATTCATCATCATGTAGCTGCCGTCGCCGAGCATGACGATCACGTCGTCCTTGGGCCGCGCGATTTTCACGCCGAGCCCGCCGGCAATCTCGTAGCCCATGGTCGAATAGCCGTAGTCGAGATGGTAGCTTCCGGGCGCGCCAGATGGCCACAGCTTGTGCAATTCGCCGGGCAGTCCGCCGGAGGCGCAGACCAGCGTCGCCTTCGATCCCCGCGCGCGGTGCACCGCGCCGATCGCCTGAGCGTCGGACGGCAGCGCATTGGTCGGATCGGTGACGGCCTTCGCGGCCTTCAGCCAGTCGGCCTTCGCCTTCTTGGCGGCGGCGACCCAGGAAGCGGGCGACTTCCAGTTGCCGAGCTTCGCATCCAGCGATTCCAGGCCGACCTTCGCGTCGGCGACCAGCGGCAGGGCGCTGTGCTTGCCGGCGTCGAAGAGCTGGACGTTCAGGCCGACGATCCTGGCGCCATCGGCCTTGAACAGCGCCCAGGACCCGGTGGTGAAATCCTGCAGCCGCGAGCCGACAGCCAGCACGACATCTGCCTGCTCGGCGAGCAGATTGGAGGCCGAGGACCCGGTGACGCCGACGGAGCCCATATTGAGCGGATGCACATGCGGCAGGCTGGACTTGCCGGCCTGCGTCTCCATGACGGGCACGCCATGCTTCTCGGCGAAGGCCTTCAGCGTGGCGGTCGCCTCGGAATAGAGCACGCCGCCGCCCGATATGATGATCGGCTTCCTGGCGGCTTTAAGCGCCGCGACCGCGGCGTCGAGCTCGGTCGTGTCGGGCTGTATCCTGCGCGGCACCCAGATGCGTTCGGCGAAGAAGCTTTCGGGGTAATCGAAGGCTTCGGCCTGTACGTCCTGGCAGAGCGACAGCGTCACCGGACCGCATTCGGCCGGGTCGGTCAACACCTGCATGGCTCGGCTGAGCGCCGGGATGATCTGCTCGGGCCGCGTGATGCGGTCGAAATAGCGCGAAACCGGCCGGAAACAATCGTTGGCGCTGGCCGTGCCGTCGCCGAAACTCTCCACCTGCTGGAGCACGGGGTCGGGCGCGCGGTTGGCGAAGACGTCGCCGGGCAGGAACAGTACCGGAAGGCGGTTGACGTGGGCGAGTGCGGCCGCCGTCACCATGTTGGTGGCGCCGGGGCCGATCGAGGACGTCGCGGCCATGAAGCGGCGGCGGAAGCTCGCCTTGGCAAACGCGATCGCGGCGTGCGCCATGGCCTGCTCGTTATGTGCGCGATAGGTCGGCAGTTCGTCGCGGACCTGGTACAGCGCCTCGCCGAGGCCGGCGACGTTGCCGTGGCCGAAGATCGCCCAGACGCCCCCGAAGATCGGCACTTTCTCGCCGTCGATCACGGTCATCTGGCGTGTCATGAAGCGGGTCAGCGCCTGCGCCATCGTCAGGCGGATCGTCTTGTTCATCATGGTCCTCCGCAGGCCTCGTGCCGATACGACATGGCAATCCTTATGCAGCCTTGCGGCCGCGCGCGGCAAGCCACGCCTCGGTCAGGCTCTCGAAACGCCGCGCCATGTCGGCGATGGCCTGCTCGTCCGACAGCCTGCCGGCGAGCCATTTCTCGGCAGCGTCGGCGAAGATGGTGCGGCCGACGGCGAAACCCTTGACGATTGGCGCGTCGGCCGTGGCCGCGAAGGCGGCTTCGAGTTCGTCCTGCGGCGCGTCGAGGCCGAGCAGCACCACGCCCCGGCACCAAGGGTCGTTCCTCGTGATAGTCGTCTCGATGTTCGCCCATGCACCCGCCGACGCCTGCGGCTCGAGCTTCCACCAGTCCGGCTTGATGCCGAGTGCATAGAGTTCTTCCAGCGCGCGCGGCACCGTCTCGTCTTCGAGTGGGCCGTGCTTGCCGGCGATGATTTCTATCAGCAGCTCGCGCCCCACCTTGCGCGCGGCATCGAACAGCGCGCGCAGCTTCTCCTGCTGCTCCTGCTTCAGCGCCGGCGGGTCCTCCGGATGATAGAAGCACAGGCATTTTATGCAGTGGTCGACCGGCCATTCAGTCAACTGCGAGCCGATGTCCTGGCTGAACTCGAAGCGCAAGGGCCTGGAGCCGGGCATCTCGACCGGGCGGCCGAGCCAGGAGAAGCCGTGCCTGGCGAATTCGAACATGGCGCTGCGGCCGTGCTTTTCGTCGAGCAGCATGCCGTAGCCGTCCCGGCCGCGTGCAACCCTGGCGGCGGCCTTCACGGCGAGCACCTTGAACGCCTCGATCTTTTCCGCATCCGC
>JALYWP010000155.1 GCA_030852655.1 Pseudomonadota bacterium
CCGCGCCGGTGCGCGGTGATCATGATCTTGTGCGCGAGATCCTCGCCGACGTGGAACTCGGCCTTGAGCACCGCCACCACGAATTCACGCGGCGTGAAGTCATCGTTGAGCAGGATGACCTTGTGCAGCTTCGGCCGTTCGGTCTTCAGTGTCGGCTTTATGCGTGGCTTGGTGAGGCTGTCGGACATCGGCGTCGGACCCGCTTCGGCTATCGACCGTCATTTTCGCACGACATTGTGGCGCCATCCGGTGTTCCAACCTCAGTCAGGAACGCCGAGCAGTTCCAGCGTGCGCGGATCCTTGCCACCCTCGAAATATTTTTCGAGGGCCGTGCCGAACGAAGGTGCGTCCGGGTCGGCCACGGCAAACAGCGTCATCGACGAGCGGAACTTCATGTCGTCTGGGCTGCCGAATATGTCGTGCACCGTCCGCCCCGTGACCGCATTGACCAGGCCCGTGCACTCGACCAGTCTTGGGCCCAGCACGGCATGGTCGAGATACGCCCGCGCCTCCTCCAGCGAAGCGATGCCATAGAATTGCGAACGCTGGCTGAAACCAAGGCGGGCCAGTTGCGGGAACACGAACCACATCCAGTGCGAGGACTTGCGCCCGGCCCTCAGTTCGGCGCGAACCTGCTCGATTACCGGTTCCTGCGCATGGACGAAGCGGTCGAGGTGAGAGCGTTCAAACATGGCCATCACCTTCTGAGCCTCGACGAGGTCTGCTCAGCGACCAAATAGTCCAGATCGATGTCACTTCCACCTAGCTTGGTATCAGCGGAAGCTGTTTTCTACCCCTTCCGGAGTGATTGCTCTGAAATGCCCTCGCTTCTCTTCGTCTAGCGTTCCCACTTCCCCGCTGACTCGCCCTAGCGCCTCAGCACCGCCGACAGCACGTCCCTCACCCCGATGGCGCCGACGAAACGAGACTGGTCGTCGAACAGCGCCACCGGTGCCGTCTGCGAGCGGTGCATGGCGAGCATCACCGTCTTCAGCGAAGTGCCGGGCCGCGCCCAGAAGACACGCGGCGCGTCGTCCGGCAGCGCCTCGACATCGTCGCATGAGGTCCACACGCAGGGCTTGCCGTTGCGCTCGGCGGCCTCCACCGTGCCGTCCTCCGCTATCTTGAAGCGCGTGGTCTGCCGCCGGTCGAGCCATAGCCAGCCGTCGCCGGCCGGCTCGAGGTCGCGGCGGTCGCGCATGACGTTCCATGCAGTCAGCACCGACAGCGGGTTCACATTGGCGATGAAGTCGCGCACATAATCGTTGGCGGGCCTGAGAACTATATCCTCCGGCGCCCCGGTCTGGACGATACGCCCGCCCTCCATGATGGTGATGTGGCTGCCGATCTTCAGCGCTTCCTCGAGGTCGTGGCTGACGAAGATGATCGTCTTCTTCAACTCGGACTG
This sequence comes from Pseudomonadota bacterium, assembly GCA_030852655.1. Taxonomy (GTDB): domain Bacteria; phylum Pseudomonadota; class Alphaproteobacteria; order Rhizobiales; family Rhizobiaceae; genus Mesorhizobium_K. The sequence goes on from JALYWP010000155.1 coordinate 1,409, forward strand.
AAGTTGCAGCAGCTCGTCCTGCAGCTTGGTGCGGATCAGCGGGTCGAGCGCCGAGAACGGTTCGTCCATCAGCAGGATCGGCGCCTCGGTGGCGAAGGCGCGCGCCAGCCCCACACGCTGCTGCATGCCGCCCGACAGTTCGTGCGCATATTTCTTCGCCCACTGCTCGAGGCCGACGAGCTTCAACTGCGCATCGACCTTCTGCTTGCGCTCGGCTTCCGGCACGCCGGCAAGCTCCAGCCCGAGACCGACATTCTGCTCGACCGTGCGCCATGGCAGCAGCGCGAACTGCTGGAACACCATCGCGACGTTCTTCTGGCGGATGCCTCGCAGCGTGGCGGCGTCGCAATTGGCGACGTCGACGGTCCTGTCGCCGGCCTTGACGAAGACGTTGCCGCGCGCTGGCACGTTGAGCAGGTTGACGGCGCGAAGCAGCGTCGACTTGCCGGAGCCGGACAGGCCCATCAGCACCGATATCTCGCCCTCGTGCACGGTGAGGTTCGCGCCGGCGCAGCCGAGCACGGCGCCCGTTTCCTCGAGGATTTCCTGCCGCGTCGCGCCCTTGTCGATCATGGCCAGCGCGGCATCGCGCTCGGTGCCGAACACGATGTCGACATCCTTGAACTCGACCGCGGCGTTCATTTGGCGGCTCCCGTGCCGATCCGGCTCATCCGGTCGAGGATGATGGCGAGGATGACGATGGCGAGGCCGGCCTCCAGGCCGAGCGGGATGTTGACGGAATTCAGCGCGCGCACGACCGGCTTGCCAAGCCCGTCGGCGCCGATCAGCGCCGCAATCACCACCATCGACAGGCACAGCATGATGCATTGGGTGAGCCCCGCCATGATGGTCGGCAGCGCCGCCGGCAGTTCGACCTTCCACAGCAATTGCCGCTTGGTGGCGCCGAAAGCCTCGCCGGCCTCGATCATCGGTTTCGGCACCGAGGTGATGCCGAGATAGGTGAGGCGGATCGGCGCGGGGGAGGCGAAGACGACGGTGACGATCAGGCCCGGCGCTACACCCAGCCCGAACAGGATCAGCACAGGGATCAGATAGACGAAGGTCGGCATCGTCTGCATCAGATCGAGGATCGGCTGCAGCCAGCGATAGCCGCGCTCATTATGCGCGGCCCAGATGCCGATCGGCACGCCGATCGCCATCGAGGCGGCGGCGGCGGCGACGACCAGCACCAGCGTCTCGACCGTCTCCTTCCAGAGGTTCTGGTTGATGATGAAGAGCAGGCCGATGGCGACCCCGAGCGCCAGCTTCCAGGATTTCTGCAGCCACCAGGCGAGTGCTGCAATCGCCGCCACCAGCGCGACGGGGGGAAGCCACAGGAGCAGGTCGACCAGGCCGTCCAACACGGTGGTGAGCCCGTCGGCGATGGAATCGAAGAACCATTCGAAATTCGTCGTCAGGAAGTCGAAGAAGGCCTTGCCCCAGCGGCCTATCGGTATCTTCGCGCTTTTGACGAGTTCGGATATCGGATCCACAAAGTTCCCCTCCTAGAGCGCCGTGCGTCCTTTCGGACGCACAAAGGACGTCTAACACTTGAATCTGCTGCATCGTGCTTACCGAAACCAATTCCGGTTCCGGCCGATGCAGTAGGGTTCTAGGCCCTCTGTGGGCCTGCACCCATCTGCGGCGTCAGCCTCGTGACAAGCCCGAGGATGACGCCGGAACAGGCCCTGTGGCGTCCTCGCGAGGAAGGAAGCCTAAGCACCCAACGCAGATTTCACCGCCGCAGCAGCGTCGCCGCCGTCGAAGGTGGTGACGCCTTCGAGCCAGGGCGTGACGGCGTCCGGATTGGCCTTCAGCCATGCGGTGGCCGCCGCCTGCGGGTCGGCGCCGTCATCGAGGATGGCGCTCATGATCTCGTTCTCCATCTCCAGCGTGAAGACGAGGTTGGAGACGAACCTGCCGACATTGGGGCATTCGCCGACATAGCCGGCGCGCACATTGGTGTGGACGGTGGCGCCGCCGAAATTCGGGCCGAACACGTCGTCGCCGCCCGACAGATATTCCATCTCGATATTGGCGTTCATCGGATGCGGCTCCCAGCCGAGGAACACGATGTCCTCCTTGCCGGCAGCCTTCTGCACTGCCGCGAGCATGCCGGCTTCCGAGCTTTCCACCAGTTCGAAGCCTCCGAGGCCGAACTGGTTGGCCGAGATCATGTCGAGGATGAGCCGGTTGCCGTCATTGCCGGCCTCGATGCCGTAGATCTTGTTGTCGAGCTTGTCCTTGAACTTGGCGATGTCCTCGAAGCTCTTGAGACCGGCCTCGTAAGTGGATTTCGGCACGGCCAGCGTGTATTTCGCGCCTTCGAGGTTCGTCTTGACGGTTTCGACCGACTTGTCCTCGAGATACGGCTTGATGTCGGCTTCCATGGTCGGCATCCAGTTGCCGAGGAAGACGTCGATATCCTTGCTTTTCAGCGAAGTGTAGGTGACCGGCACCGAGAGCACCTGCGTCTCCGGCGCATAGCCCAGTGCTTCGAGGATCACCGAGGCGGTGGCGGTGGTGGCCGTGATGTCGGTCCATCCGACATCGGCAAACCTGACCGTCTTGCAGCTCTCCGGGTCGGCTGCGAACGCCCCCGTCGACAGCAGTGCAGCCAGGCCGATGCCGGCTGCCAAGGATTTGAAATGCGACATGAATTTGTCTCCCATTGTCTTCTTGCCCGAGAGAGCGGTCCTAGAGCCCGACATGCGCCGCTCCGCCCCTGTTTCGACAAGCAAACATCATTTTCGTGCGGTTTCAAGCGCGATCACGCTGCGTCGAACGGCGCAGCGTGATCCGCCGGCGACATTGGCGGCCATTTGCGACGGCAGCGAAGCTCGAGCGGCTTCGCCGGGACCCTGGAGGCTGGAATCGTCCCGTCCGCTGCGTTCCCGCCTTTCCATCGCTATCCGCCACCCATATATTCCGCACGCGTCACGCGAAGCCGGGAGGACCGATATGGCGACACTGCAGAACTTCGATGCCGAGATTGCCAGGACCAAGGCGGTCGTGGAGGACATGCGGTCCAAGATCGATCAATCCGGCACCATGCTCGACAAGATCGCCCGCACCGACGAGAAGATCGGCGCCTCCGACTTCGACATCGAGAACGCCCGCATCGAGGACGTTATCAACCAGCAGAAGGTGATGGAAACCAACATCGCCGACCTGATCATCGGGCTCGAGGACGCCACCAACGTGTTCGGTGCCGAGTTCGAGAACATGAAGAGCTTCACTGGCTGGGAGACCTTCATCGGCATCTTCTCGCCGGAATCCAAGCAGCGCATGCGCACCGAGCGCGTCCGCAACACTTCTCTATCAGGCAATCTTCAGGAACTCCTGTCGAAGTCCGACACCATTGTCGGCATATTGAAGGCGCAGAAGCAGGTGCTGGAAAGCCGCTACGCCACCTCGGAAACAAGCCTTTCGCAGGTCATCGAGCGCCGCAAGACGACGATCGAGAACCTGACGGCGACGCAGAAACGTATCGAAGAAATCAATCCGCTGCTGCTCGACATCGAGAACAGGATCGCCGCCTCGACCGACCAGACACAGCGCACGCAACTCGAAGGCGAGCGCTCCAAGCTCGCGACGGAATACAATGAGAAACAGGCCAAGGAGCAGGAACTCCTGGCCGAAAGCCAGACGCTGGAACGCTACACGTCGATGTTCCAGACATTCGTCGATTCGCTCAACAACCAGATCGCCGCCCAGAACACGCTGATCAACAAGCTCTCCATAGACACCGAGCAGCGCATCGTCCTCTACAAGGCGCTGGAGGACAGTTTGAAGACCGCCGCGCAGCAGGAGGTCGCGCACAAGATCAACACGCTCGGCTCCAAGGTCGACAACACCGCCGAGGAAACCATGGCCGGCATCGGTGCGGCGGCGCAGAAGCACATCGGCGACCTGCTCGAACTGCATGAGAGGAACATGGTGTCGACGGCCGACATCCAGCGCCGCAAGAAGCTCGCCGACGACGCCTTCGCCCGCCGCTTCGACGAGGTCATGCGCAAGCACAACGCCTCGGACTACGTGCAGGCTTAGGAGGCAACCGGCTAAGCGTTTGAGAGTGCGCGCATGAGCACTGCCGTCGACGATCCGGCCGTCCGCTACTTCGACGCGATCTCGGCCGCGCTTCGCGGCCTCGAAATATTCATGCGCGACGACCGCTCGCCGCTCTACAGGCACGGTATCGTCGCGAAAATCGTCGCCGAATACATCGCCCGGCTGGAAACGTCCTTCGCCTGCTGGCGAAACCGGCTGGGCTTCATGGACACGTTCCGCATCTCACGCGCCGAGAGCGGTTTTCCGGTATTCCAGAACCTGCTCGAACTGGAAAACGACCGCCGGCAGGCAGCGCAGCGCCTTGCCAACATCCCGGCCGCGGACGAATTGCGCGACGAAATGGCCGACTTCATCCTGCGCCGCAAGGAATTCCCGGCAGCACTGCAGAAGTCGATGGCCGAGCGGCTTTATCTCGAGGACGTCGGCGAGGGCGACATATTCGGGCCCTTCACTCTGGCCAGGACCGCCAGGGTTTCAGTCAATCCCAGGTCCGGGCGGCCCTTCTACCTGGTGCACTGGGCAAGCTTCGACGGCACCGCCAACCTGCCGCTGATCTACATGGCGACCGTCGAGGATTCGTCGGAGGCCATGGTCCGGCAGCTCGTCACCGACAAGGGCAAGTTCAACGAGAAGGTCGACATCCCCCTGCCCGTCGACGGCCTGCTCAACCCCGAACTCGCCCACCGCTTCGACGATTTCACCGAGAAGAACTCGGCCTACACGCTTTCGCCCGCGACCATAGCCGGCAACCTCGACAAGGATTTCGAACATCTCCATCCCACGCAGTTGCGGCGCGTCGTGCTCGGGCCGTTCTATTCGGCCGGCATCACCGAACACAATTCGGCGGTGGCCGAGGTGCTTTCCAAGGTGCGCAAGGCGGAAAACGCCTGGCTGCTCACCTGGACCATCCAGGAAATCTATTCCAAGGGCGAGCGGCCCGGCCGCAAGGGCCTGTGGTCGCGCGAAAAGGACACCCAGGAGTTCCATATCAACACCGACGACCTCGAGGCCGCGCGCCAGGGCGTATCGGGCTACGAGAAGCACGCGCTCATCCCCCACGAAGCCTATCAGGCGCTCTACGCCGCAGGCGAGGCGCAGAAAATATTCCTCGGCTACAAGGTCCACATCCTGTCGAAGGGACAGGTCATTTCAGATGTGTGAGGGACAATGGACACCGGCCTGACCGCCATCCCCGAAGCCGACATCGAGAAGCACCGCGCTACCGCGCAGTCGATGATCACCCGCGTCGTCGTGCTGGAGGATTCGTCCGGCAAGTCCTCGACTGCGCTCGCCGGCACCGGCCGCCGCTTCGTCTCGACGGTGTCTGCAGGCTCCGTGCGCAGGACACGCGAGGTGGAGCTTTCGAAAACCGTCGCCTCGGTGCGCCCCGACGACCAGTTGCTGTCGATCGCCCAGCACACGCTGCTCTACCGCGCACGGCGCGGCCTCGCCATCGCGCTCGCCGTCTCCGATGTCTTTGCCCGCGCCGGCGAACTGGAGAGTCTGCAAGCAAAGAACGCTCGCGCGCCGCTCGAAGGCGATGAAGCCACGCGCTTCAAGAAGCTGCTCTCGGCCTCGGCCTATGTCTCGGCCTTCGCCTTCGCTTCGTACCTCCTTCAACTCATCGATGCCGATGGCGAGGCGCCGAACGATGTCGAGGAGCCGGACTTCCTGTTCGACACGCCGCAGGATGCGCTGAAGTCGATGGTCGCAGGGCTAGACGGCGCGCTTGCCGGTTCGAAGGCCGATGCCGACCTTGCGCTGCGCGCCAAAACCTTTGCCCGTGTCGCCATGGACGGCCTGCTGACTCGCAAGGGCCGCTTCGACGGCCTCGGCGCCTTCGAGGACGCCCATATCCGCATCGACGCCGACGACTTCACGCTGGACGGCTTCGACGTCGCGCCGGGCAAGCGTTCCAGGCCGCTGGAGATGACCTTCAAGAAGCCCGAGGAGGTCGTCGGCAACCACATCGCGAAATACCAGTCGGTCAAGCTCGCCAAGATGCTGATGGCCTATGACTTCGACCGCCAGATGAACCCCTTCGTCGAGCTCGGCGGCTTCCTCTTCACCTTCATCGGCGACGGCGCGCCGGGCACCGGCAAGACGACGCTGATCCAGATGATCGCCGGGCTGGTCAACGGCTATGCCCAAATCGC
>JALYWP010000099.1 GCA_030852655.1 Pseudomonadota bacterium
GACGTCTTCGCCGTAGTCAAGTCCATCACCTTCGACCGCGCCAACATGAACCCGGCCCGAACCGGCGGCGTGTCCGAGGGGACGACAGGAACGGAGAAGGTCACCTAGGATGGGCAGGCGCAATCGCGGCGAGCCGGAGAAAGACCTATGCCATCGCTCAGCCTGAGGGTGAATCTCGATCCCGACGGACGTATCGGACCAGGCAAGATCGAGTTGCTCGAGCAGATTGCCGCCTTCGGTTCCATCTCGGCCGCGGCGCGCAACATGGAAATGTCCTACAAGCGCGCCTGGGATCTGGTCGAGGAGATGAACCGGCTGTTCGGCAAGCCTGTCGTGTCGGCGCAGACCGGAGGCAGGAAGGGCGGCGGCGCACAACTGACACAGGCGGGTCTTGCCGTCGTCAGCCGTTTCCGCGCCATCGAACGCGCCGCCGAATTGGCGGCCGAGCCGCACATCGCGGCCTTGCAGGCAGAGATCGCCGCAGCCTGAAGGGGATGTCCGGACAAAAAACCCGCCGGGGTTAGCGGCGGGTTCCAAGGGGCGGCCAGCGTTTTGGAGGGGGAGGAAACGCCGGCCTAGTCGGCGGCAGGGAGGAGAAGCCGCCGAAATCTCGTGATTAACGGGCTCCGCGGGCGATGCCGTGGATATCGGCCCGGGTGATGCCGAGATCGTTGAGCTCGCGCGAGGAAAGACGGTTCAGCTCGTTGACGGTCTCGCGATAGCGGCGCCAGTTGCGGAAATTGCGGATCAGGTTCATTTTCATTCTCTTTCTCAGCGTCTTTAGGCTGTTCTCGTTTGCATGGCTGAGATAGTGACGAATGGCACCCGATTGAATTGATGCTTTTGCATGACCGCGATGCAATCCTGCATAGCCGGTTAACGAGTTTTCCGGGCAGAACGATTCATGGATTTGGCGCGGCTACGCCGTGAACGGATGATGCCGATCGTGTCATGGCGGAAGCCGCCATTGCCGCAAGTAGTGCCGGATCGATGGTGGCATCAAGATTGAGCGCGCATTCGTCGGGAGCCGGCGGTTCAAGCGCGGCAAACTGGCTCTCTATCAGGCTGGCGGGCATGAAATGGCCCTTGCGGGCCGCCACGCGGGCCGTCGCGGTTTCACGGTCGATTTCCAGATAGACGAACCAAAGATGCTGGCTCGCCAACCGCAGCCGGTCGCGGTAGATCCGCTTCAGTGCCGAGCAGGCGACGACCAGCGTCTCGCCATGCCGCTCCGCCTCGCCTATCTCGACGGCGATGGCGTCGAGCCAGCCCCAACGATCCTCGTCGCGCAGCGGCAGCCCGGCCGACATGCGGCTGATGTTTTCCACCGGGTGGAAGTGATCCCCTTCGACAAATCGCCCGCCGAGGGCATCGGCAAGCGCCGTACCGACGACGGTCTTGCCGGAGCCGGCGACTCCCATAACGACCGCTATGATCGGGCGTCCGGCGTCCTGGCCTGTCTCCTGATCCATGGGAACGTCACCGGCTTGCCGGCGCGCGGCCGTAGAGCAGCAGCATCGCGACGATGACGACGCCGTAGATGATCTGGCGCCCCGCCTCGGGCATCTGCATGACGGAGAGGATCGACTGCAAAAGAGTGATCAGGATGACGCCGGCGACGGTGCCCAGATAGGAGCCGCGGCCGCCGAGGATGGACGTGCCGCCGAGCACCACCGCCGCGATCGCGGGCAGCAAATAAGGGTCTCCCATCGATTGCGCGGCTTTCGACGCGTAGCCGGCGAGCAGCACCCCGCCGAAGGCCGAGAGTCCCCCGGCTGCCGCAAAGGCGATCAGGACGATCCTGCGCGTATTGACGCCGGACAGATAGGCCGCGCGCTCACGGTTGCCGATCGCATAGACGGAGCGGCCGAAGGTCGTGCGGGTGAGCACGAAGACGGTAGCGACGCCGATGATCGCCCAGACAACCACCGCGTTGGGCACGCCGGGGATGAGCGAACCGGTGGCGAGCCAGCGCATCGCCTCGGAGGCGGAATCCTGCGGCGAGAAACCGCCCGTGTAGACCACCATCAGCCCTTGCGCGACCGCATTGGTGGCGAGCGTGATGATCATGGAGGGGATGCGCAAATAGGCAACGCCAATGCCGTTCACCACTCCGATCAGGACGCCGCAGAAAATGCCGAAGGGAACGGCCAGGGCAACGCCGGTGGGGCCGAAGGCAGCGGCAGCGGAGGCCATCATCGCGCCGGTCGTCACCGTCCACGGCACCGACAGGTCGATTTGCCCGAGCAGGATCACCAGCATCATGCCGGTCGCTATGACGCCGAGGAACGAAGCCACCTTCAACTGCTGCAGCAGATATTCCGGCGACAGGAAGCTCGTCGAATAGAGACTGCCGAAAACCAGCAGCGCGACGATGCAGGCAAAGGAGGTCGCCACAGCCGGGTCGACGTGGCGCAGGAATTTCGGCATGCGGCGCGCTCCACCTCCCGTTGTCGTCGTATCGCTCATCCGAACCACTCCAGCCGGTTCTTGACGCGGAACAGCGCGAACGCGCCGAGGCTGACGGCAACGAGCAGGACCACGCCCTGGAAGAGCGGCTGCCACAGCGGGTCGAAGTCGAAGACGAAAAGCAGGTCGCCGATGGTGCGGAAAGCGAAAGCGCCGAAGATCGCGCCGATGGCGCTGCCGCGTCCGCCGAACAGCGACACGCCGCCGAGCACCACCGCGGCGATCGAGAAAAGCGTGTAGGCGTTGCCGCTCGCATAGGCCGCTTCGCCCGTATAGGTGAAGAAGGTCAGGAACAGCCCGCCGATCGCCGCCAGCAGGCCAGCCAGCGTATAGGCGAGGAACTTACCGCGCTTGATCGGAACGCCTGACATGTAGGCCGCCACTTCCGACGATCCCGCCGCGTAGGCCGCGCGGCCGAAGACGGAGCGTCGGAACGGCACCCACACGACGAAGACCACCACGACGAGAGCGACAAGGCTCGACGGTATGACGCCGAACAGCTTGCCGGTCAGCGCGTCAGCCAGATCCTCGTTGACCGAACCGCCGGGGAACGGCCGCAGCAGCAGCGCTATGCCGAAATAGACCGCCCCTGTGGCGATCGTCGCCACGATCGGCTGCAGGCGGCCATAGATGACGATCGCACCGTTCAGCGCCCCGCAGAGGACGCCGACAAGGAGCACGGCCACGACGCCGAACGCGGTTTCCGTCGGCGTGCCGACGACGAGCCAGGAAGCGAGGCAGTTGGTCAGGACGAAGATCATGCCGACCGAGAGGTCGATGCCGGCGGTGAGCACCACCAGCGTCTGCGCCATCGCGATGAAGGCAAGCAGCACGCCCTTGTTGGAGGCGGTCTGCACCACATTGGCGGTGAAGCCGGCGGGATGGTTCGAGGTGTAGATGATGAACATCAGGACGAAGATGCCGAGCGCGAGCAACGTGCCGCGCTGTTCGGCAAACCAGTAGCGCCATTCGCCCATCAGCCTGCCCTCGCCATCTTTGCCGCTTCGTCGGCATCTATGTTGAGCGCGCTGGCGATCAGCGCGTGTTCGGTGATGTCCTCGCCGACGAGTTCGCGCTTGATGCCGCCGTCGTAGAGCACCAGCACCCGGTCGCAGCAGCCGATAAGCTCGTCATAGTCGGTCGAGTAGAAGACGATCGCTGCGCCCTGGTCGGCGAGGCGCCGAAGCAACTGGTAGATTTCCTGCTTGGTGCCGACGTCGATACCGCGCGTCGGATCGTTGAGCAGGATGATGCGCGGGTGGCGCATCAGCCATTTGGCGATGACGACCTTCTGCTGGTTACCGCCCGAAAGCGCGCCGACCGGAATTTCAAGCCCGGCCGTGCGGATGGCGAGCAGCTTCACCATCTCGTCGAGAAGCCTGTCCTCGGCCGCGCGATCGATGATGCCGCGGCTGGACACCTTGTCCATGGCGGCGAAGGCCAGATTCTCGCGCACCGTCATCGGCAGCATCAGGCCTTCGGTCTTGCGATCCTCCGGGATCAGCGCCATGCCGATCTTGCCCGAACTTGCAGCCTCAGGGCTCCTGAGACTCACCGGCTGCCCGTCGACCAGCACCTCGCCGGTGCAGCCCCTCAGCACACCGAACAGCGCAAGCAGCAATTCACGCTGGCCCTGCCCGTCGAGGCCGCCAAGCCCGATCACCTCGCCTGGGCGTACAGTGAAACTGATATCGGTCAGCCGACCGGCCCAGCCGAGCTTCCTGCATTCGAGAATCGGAGCGGCGTCGGTGGCGGCGGCTGCCGGCTTCGGCGGAAACACGTTCTGGTATTCGCGGCCGATCATCAGTTCGACGACTTCGGTATCCGTCTTGGTCCCGGCCTCGTAGGTGGCGATCTGGCGACCGTTGCGGAACACGGTGCAGTCGTCGGCGAGTTCGTCGATCTCATGCATGCGGTGCGAGATGTAGAGCAACGCCAGTCCTTCCGAGCGCAGCCGCTTCAGCACCTCGAACACTTTCGACACGTCGGCCGCGGTCAGCGCCGAGGTCGCCTCGTCGAGAATCAGGATGCGCGGCTTGCGCGCCAACGCCTTGGCGATCTCGACCATCTGGCGGCGCGACAGCGGCAGATCCTTGACCAGCGCGGATGGATGGATGTCGGCGGCGCCCGCGCGCGCCAGCGCCTCTTCGGCAATCCTGCGCTGCGCCTTGCGGTCGATCATGCCGAATCTCTTCGGCGGATCGGAGATGACGATGTTGTCGGCGACGCTGAGTTCGGGAATGAGCGACAGCTCCTGAAAGATGCAGACGATGCCGGCCTTGTTGGCATCCGC
>JALYWP010000111.1 GCA_030852655.1 Pseudomonadota bacterium
CTGGAAGGCAAGGGACGGCTCGCCGAGCGCGCCAAGCCGCTGCTGGCGCAGATTCCCGACGGCGCGTTCGCCGACCTGATGCGCCAGCGCCTGACCGAACTCACCGGCGTCGGCGCGCGCGCCAGCGCGCCGCAGATCCACGTGCCCGCGCAACGCGCGCGCAATGCGCAACCGGCCGGCACGCAGAAGCCCAGCCTGGTGCGCAGCGCGATCACCCACCTGCTGCATCGCCCCGCGCTCGCGCTCGACCTGCAGCCGCCGTACGGCTTCGCCGCGCTGCGCCAGCCCGGCATCGACCTGCTCTCGGAACTGGTGCTGCTGGTGCGCGAACGTCCGGAGATCAGCACCGGCGCCCTGCTCGAGCACTTCGCCGAGCGCGAGGAGGCGCGCGCGCTGCAGAAGGAACTCTACCGGGAATATGGCACCACGCTTGCCGGACTGATCGAGCGCCATGGCATCGATTCCGACGATTTCCTGCAGAAGGTGCACGACATCGACTATTCGTGGCTGGTGCCCGATCCCGTGCTGGGGGCGGCGATCCGGCAATTGCCGGGCCGCAAATTCATCTTCACCAATGGTGACCGCAACCATGCCGAGCGCGCTGCCCGCCAGCTTGGCATACTCGACGATTTCGACGACATATTCGACATCGTCGCCGCCGGCCTGACGCCGAAACCCGCCCGCCGGACATATGAGCGCTTCGCCGACCTCCATGCCGTAACCGGACCCAACGCAGTCATGTTCGAGGATCTGGCACGCAACCTGTCGGTGCCCAAATCGCTCGGCATGACGACGGTGCTGATCGTGCCCAGGAATTTCGAGCCGACCTTCTCCGAGATATGGGAGAGCGACAAGGAATATGAGGACGATGTCGATTTCGTCACCGACGATCTTGCCGGCTTCCTCTGCGCTCTCGTCCAGGCGGCGCCGGAACGGTGAAGTCTAGATGTCGTAGAACCGGCTGATGATCGCCCAGGCCTCGTCGGCGGAATCGACGAAGTCGATGATGTCCTGGTCGCCGGGCGAGATCGTGCCCTGCTCGGCCAGGTAGTCGAGGTCGATCGCCCGTTTCCAGAATTGCTTGCCGAACAGGACTATCGGTACCCGTTCCATGCGCGCGGTCTGGATCAGCGTCAGCGTCTCGAAGAACTCGTCCATCGTGCCAAAGCCGCCGGGAAACACGGCGACCGCCTTGGCGCGCATCATGAAATGCATCTTGCGGATCGCGAAATAGTGGAAATTGAAGCACAGCTCCGGCGTCACGTAGGGGTTCGGCGCCTGCTCGTGCGGCAACACGATGTTGAGCCCGATCGATGGCGCGCCGACATCGTCGGCACCGCGGTTGCCGGCTTCCATGACGCCCGGCCCGCCGCCCGTCACCACGACGAACTCTCGATAGTATGACGCCGCCGAATGCTGCGAGCAGAGCCGCGCGAAGGCTCGCGCCTCGTCATAGTAGCGGCTGTTGGCCTCGAGGTTCTTCTTCTGAGTCTCGTTCTTGGCCGCCCAGGCCTCGCCGCCAGGCTCGGGAATGCGCGCGCCGCCGAACAGGATCACGGTCGAGCGTATGCCGCGCTCGGCCAGCGTCATCTCCGGTTTCAGAAGTTCGAGCTGAAGCCGCACCGGCCTGAGCTCGCGGCGCGTCATGAATTCTTCGTCGTTCCAGGCCAGCCGGTAGGTCGGCGCCATCGTCTGCGGCGTTTCGGGCACGCTCTTGGCGCGCTCCAGATCCTCGTCGGAATGCGGCAGCGGCGTCCATCCGGTCTTCTCGTTCGGATTCATTCTTTCCCTGCCCCTTGGTCCCACGCCGTCCCGTGGCGCGCGCGCGATTGACCCTCCCGGAGGCTTGACATAGGGTCCGCGCGATTTCGAGCCAGCTTAGCGGCCGCAGACTTAACAGCACGTTGTAATAGGGGAATTTCATGGCGAAGCCGGACCTTTCGCAGCTAGAAAGCGTCATCGAGAAGGCGTTCGAGGCGCGCGACGGCGTTTCGACGGCGACGCGCGGCGAAGTGCGGGACGCCATCGAGACGGCGCTCGACCTGCTCGACAAGGGCGAGGTGCGGGTCGCCGAACGCCAGGCCGACGGAGGGTGGACCGTCAACCAGTGGCTGAAGAAGGCCGTGCTCCTGTCGTTCCGCCTCAACCCCATGGAGATCATCAAGGGAGGACCCGGCGCCTCGGTCTGGTGGGACAAGGTGCCGTCGAAGTTCGATGGCTGGAACGGACCCGATTTCGAGAAGGCCGGCTTCCGGGCGGTGCCCTCGGCGGTGGTGCGCCGGTCCGCCTATATCGCACCGGGCGTCGTGTTGATGCCGTCCTTCGTCAATCTCGGCGCCTATGTCGATGCCGGCACGATGGTGGACACCTGGGCTTCGGTCGGCTCCTGCGCACAGATCGGCAAGAACGTGCATCTTTCGGGCGGCGTCGGCATCGGAGGCGTCCTGGAGCCGATGCAGGCCGGGCCGACCATCATCGAGGACAATTGCTTCATCGGAGCCCGCTCGGAGGTCGTCGAAGGCTGCATCGTCCGGGAAGGGTCGGTGCTCGGCATGGGCGTCTTCCTCGGCAAGTCGACGAAGATCGTCGACCGCGCTACCGGCGAGATCAGCTATGGCGAGGTTCCGCCCAACTCCGTCGTCGTCGCGGGGTCGATGCCCGGGAAGCCGCTCCCGAACGGCGAGCCCGGCCCCGGCCTCTACTGCGCCGTCATCGTCAAGCGGGTGGACGCCCAGACGCGCTCCAAGACCTCCATCAACGAATTGCTCAGGGACTGACCGTGCGGCACTGCCTGCTGAACGCTGAAGTCGTGCGTCGGAGCCTGCCGGGCGCCGCGAGCCTGGAGGCCGACCTTGCCTGAGAAAGACAAGCTCTTCTGGCTGTTCTTCCGCTTCTCGGGCCGCGTCGGCCGCGCCGGCTATTTCCTGGCCGGCCTGCTGCTGGCCATCATCCAGGCATTCCTGCTCTACCGCTTCACGCTCGTCCCGGAGGGCAGCAGCGAGAGCCAGAGCTGGGCAGCGGCCTTCTGGTTCGTCGTGCTCGTCTCGCTGTGGGCGAATGTGGCGCTCAGCGTCAAGCGCCTGCATGACATAGACCGGCCCGGCATCATCGCCGCCGCGCTGTTCATCCCGGTCATCTCCATAGTCGCCTTCATCGCGCTTTGCCTGATCCCCGGCAATCCCGGCCCGAACCGGTATGGCGACCGGCCCAATGCCCCGGCCGGCGGCTGAGGCTCGGCGTCCGTTCGCGAACGCCGACACCGGGTCGAAGCGCTTCGTCCGCCTGGCGACGAAAGTTCCGCTGGTCCATGCACCTTCTGCCGGCGGATCGTGACATCGGGCCGGCTTTCGATTATCCCCGCCTCATGAGCCTTCCGACCGATCCCGCCGAAAACCTCGCCGCGCTCATCCGCTGCCCGTCGGTGACGCCTGCCGAGGGCGGCGCGCTTTCGGCGCTGGAGAAGATGTTGACACCGCTCGGCTTTTGCGTGGAGCGGCCGGTGTTCTCGGAGGCCGGCACGCCAGATGTCGAGAACCTCTATGCCCGCCGCCCAGGCAACGGTCCGCATCTGATGTTCGCCGGCCATACCGACGTCGTCCCGGTCGGCGACGAGGCTTCATGGACGCATCCGCCCTTCTCGGCCGACATCCGCAATGGCGAGATGTACGGCCGAGGCGCAGTCGACATGAAGGGCGGCATCGCCTGCTTCGTCGCGGCGGCGGCCCGTCATATCGCGGCCAAGGGCGGCTTCAGGGGCTCGCTCTCGCTGCTGATCACCGGCGACGAGGAAGGCCCCGCCATCAACGGAACGGTCAAGCTGCTC